>JBFKTM010000330.1:0-4422 GCA_041636295.1 Oleiphilaceae bacterium | reverse complement strand
CATCAATTCGAGTGAACAAGATATTATTAACCAGGCCAAAGCCGCCCAAAAACGCATTGAAGAAGGCAATGCCCGTGGCATTCTCGATGGCGTTCCGGTAGCCGTTAAAGACGAATTGGATATGGTGCCCTACTCCACATCGGTGGGCACCAAAATATTTGGCAAAGACAACTCCGCGTCGGAAGACGCCACCGTTGTTGCCCGTGTACGAGCTGCCGGGGCATTGCTCATCGGCAAGGCCAATATGCATGAGATAGGTATTGGCGTAACTGGTGGCAACCCGCATCATGGCACCTGCCGTAACCCCTACAACCCGCTCTACCATACCGGGGGCTCTTCAAGTGGCTCGGCGTCCGCGGTGGCTGCCGGCCTTTGTCCACTATCGATTGGGGCCGATGGGGGTGGCTCGGTGAGAATTCCGGCTGCACTGTGTGGCATTGTCGGTTTAAAGCCAACCTGGAGCCGCGTCAGTGAATTTGGTGCGGCACCGCTGTGTTGGAGTGTTGCCCATATTGGCCCAATGGGGGCAACTGTCGATGATGTGGCACTCGGTTATAGCCTGATGGCAGGCCCCGACACCAAAGATAACGTTTCATTGGAGCAACCCAGTGTGCATCTTAAAGATTATCTCAATGCAGACTTAACCGGGCTGCGAGTCGGTATATTTACTCCCTGGTTCAAGCATGCCGATAAAGAGGTGGTCGAGCACTGCACCAATGCCTTGCGTATCCTTGAAAGCCAGGGGGCAACCCGACATGAGATCAACATCAAGAATCTTGATGCGCAGCGTATTGCTCACGCCGTCACTATATCCAGCGAGATGCTGACAGCGGTCGACAAAGAGCATCGAAAAAATGCCGCCCGCTTTGCCCTCGATACCCGTATCAATCTTGCTATTGCGTCAACCTTTACCGCCAAAGACTACGTTAAGGCACAGCAGGTGCGTGGTCTGGCTATTAAAGCCTTTATGGATGCACTGGAAGATGTTGATGTCATTATTACGCCCTCGTCAGGTATTACAGCCCCTAAAATAAACGATAAAGCACTGCCGGCCGGTGAGTCCAACTTATCAGCATTAACGGAGATCATGCGATTTGCCACTGCTGGAAACTTTACCGGACTCCCGGCGCTTTCAGTTAATGCCGGCTACTCTCAGAAAGGGTTGCCTATTGGCGTTCAATTAATGGGGCGCCCCTGGGAAGAGAGTTTATTACTGCGCATGGGTCGCGTAATTGATAAGGCCACGATGAAGAAACCACCAGCAATCCATTTTCCCTTATTTTAAATGGCACTTATTCCACGACAGGAGCAAAGTTAATCCAGCTGATACCAATATTCTTTCGGAATATTTTTGATGCGTTCACTTAACAGAGGGTTTTCAAGATGAAAGATGATTCTCTGTTGAGGCTGTAATTGTTGAAGCATCAATTTAATTTGTGGATGGGAGTTAAAATTTTCGACAAAAGCTCCACTTTTAAACGCATTCTCCAAACCTTCCATTACCACATCTCTGAGTTCTGGTGTTTGGGGGGAGAGATAGAAAAAATAGTCGAATGGATAGATCACCATCAACGTGCGATCTACAACAAAATCGTTGTATATTTTATTTTGTTGTTCAAGTTCTACAAAAGCTTCATTGACTCCCCGATTAAAGGCGATAAATCGCTTGGCATCGAGCATTCTCCAGAGATTAGAATAGCTGGATTCGTACACTGTGAAGCCGTTATATTTTAATATCTCGGTGTCAGGCCAACCTACACCTGATCCAATGGTAATATTGTGTTTCATCTCTTCTAGCGAAGTTACCGCCGCCATTATGTTCTGGTTATCTCGGTGAATGATAAAAATTCGATAACCTAAAAGCCCCCGACTTAAGGGGAAGTCCACTTGGAGTAACTGATCTTCGCGGTATTTAGAGAATCCACTGAAGAATATATTAAAAGGGCCTAAACCACTCCGAAGTATCTCAAGAACCCTGGCTTGATTCGTATGGAGCACCGGAATAACATCCAGCGTGTGCTCTCCCTCTGCACGAGCCAGAGCCAATCGTAGTACACTCAGTTCATAACTAAATACGTCTTTATTTCCATGTAACAAGGCGAGTTTAAAGTCATAGCCTGCACTTAGGGGCGGGTAGATAAAAAGCAATAACACCGAAAACCTAAAAAAACGCATTGCAATACGCTCCGAAGATGTCCGTTTAAGTATAGGATAAACAATCAGACCTATTCAGAATTTGAAGCATTTAAAAAGCCATTCACTAGCGGTTCAACATTAATAACCCAAGACCTGACCTGGCGAATCCTTTCAGTTAGAATGCGCCTCCAATTTGCAAACTGCAGCTTAAAGGCCACGATGGACTACGATTTTACCACTGACGAATATAACAACCCTGTCGCCGAATTTTCGCTAGGCCATGAAGCAATTGGTTGTTGGTTAACTGATGAACTAGGTATCGACCAACAGGCAATTGCTGAACTGCTTCAGGTCATCCAACGACTGGAGCAACGAAGCATCTTACAGCATCAAGTGGTCGGCAGAGAGTTTCAGCTGCGAATGAGCCATGACCATGTTGAAGTGATTGCCTTGGCACTCGACATCGATATCGATATCGATGAGACACTGCCAGAGAATACCAATCTGTACGATCAAGAGTCCTATGCCGAATGCGGCATGGATGACTTTAAACAGGCGATACTTGAGTGGCAACAGTTTGTTTGACTGGGTTAAATACTGATGAGTTCTTACCCTGAAACACAATAAATTTCCCATCGTCGTACTGTGACTTGATCACAGGCCCCATTAATTTCAACGACTTGTGTAGGTCGGGTTTCTACTAAAGCGCCTCTTTTTGGTAACCCGACAATAACTACCGTTAAGATACTGATTTGTCGGGTTAAAACCCGACCTACAACGGAGCATATTTCTAAAGTTCGGTATCTCAGGATGCGAACTAATCAAGTACTATTTCAATGGTATTCAGCGTTTGATGAGAACCACCAAAGCCCCCCCCTGCACAACCCTTTCTAACCCAAGAACGCGAACAGCCCCTCTTAATAGCTTTCCGTTAATTTTTAACCAACCAAATGGAACTGGCTTTCCATCCCCTGATTACGGGTTGGGATGATTTGTTGGTAAGCATCAGAGCGATACCAATTCTCGGCACTCGCCCTATCTGGAAATTGAATCACCGCCTTAATTTTAAATTCCGACTCGCCATGCAGCGCCTCTATAGGTCCCTTAGCCAGGAACTCACCGCCATAGGGCAGCAGTGTTTTAGCCGCCAGAGCACTGTAGGCGTTCAGCTTTTCTTTATCGATGGGGGTTAAATCAACAATGATTAATGCTGACATAGGTATTTCTCCGCTGTGAGTTAAGATTGACACAGCGTAAAAGAGGTAAAATAATTAGACAATAACCATAATTTAAACGGTTTGTTTATATTTATGAACAATATAAAAATACTACCGTCATTACTGATTTTTGCCGAAGTAGCCAATAAGCAGTCCTTCACACAGGCGGCCAAGCAATTTGATATGAGCAAGTCGGCTGTTAGCCAGCAGATTAAACGCCTGGAACAACACGTAGGTCAGCAACTGCTGTCCCGACATACGCGCGGTTTGTCATTAACCGCAGCAGGCGAAAAACTCCTGACCCGTTGTGAGCTACTGCGCGATCAAGTTGACCTCGCCTTTGATGAGTTGAACCACACCAAACAATCGCCGTCGGGCACCTTTGCTATCACAATCCCACACTCATGCGAACGGGATATTGTTATTCCAGCCTTAAATCAGTTGTGTATTGAGTTTCCAAAGATAGAACCCAAAGTAATTGTGACCGATGAAGCCAGAGACCTGATTCAGGATAACCTGGACGTGGCCATATACGCAGGTGAGCTCCGCGACAGTAACTACCGGGCACTACCAATAGGCACCGCCAGTGAAGTTTTTTGTGCCGCACCAACGTATGCTCAAAAGCACGGCGATATTCATAAACCGGATGATTTACTCAAGCACCGAATAGTCGCCGCACCGTGGCAGACCCGCTCACTAGCGGTTTACAAAGACAACGCCCTATCTGTGAACACACCTATCGACATTAAGTACTTCGCACAAACTAACACGTTGCCCAGTGCACTGGAGATGGTTTTACAGGGAATGGGCATTTCTCTGCTACCCGAATTTACCATTCAAACCGCCATTACCAATGGCGCCTTAGTCAGAGTGCTTCCACGCTACCAGGGACGACAGTGGCCTTTCTATATGGTGCATCGTTTTCACGGTGAAAAACCCATTCATGTCACCCGTTTTTATCAGCTGGTGAAGCACTTTTTCGCTAAAGTTACCGCGATGAACAAACAACCCTATTAAAGATAAAGCACCCACCACTATCCGGGTAATTTTCAGACGTATTTTGAAATTT
>JBFKTM010000329.1:0-4468 GCA_041636295.1 Oleiphilaceae bacterium | reverse complement strand
CCTTGTTGAGCAAGCTAATACCACTAAAGGTCAGCCGCTGACTCTCTGTATCCTCATGGCAACTATCGGATATTTTTCCGTTTCTCAGCAGGTAGAAATCACCTTTCGGGTGTTGTGGTGGGTTGTTGACCATGACCAGATGGGCTAGCGGCGGGGTAATCTCAGAGCGGCATTGGGTGGCAATATTCACCAGTTTTTGATACTGAAAATTGGTCCAGACATCCCCGTTTACAACAATAAAATAGTCGTCGTCACAATTGTCTGTAAGCAACGGCAGTGCCTTAACAATACCGCCTGCGGTTTCGAGTGGTTCCTCTTCATGAGAAAACTGAAGGGATGCGCCAAGTGTCGAGCCATCGTTGAGGTAGTCTGCAATCTGCGAACCCAGCCAAGAGGTGTTAATGACGATCTCTCGGATGCCTGCGTTAACTAGCCCCTCAATGTGGTACTGAATCAATGGCTTGCCGGCTGCTTTGATCAGCGGTTTGGGGGTGTGGTCCGTAAGAGGGCGCATTCTTGTGCCCAAACCGGCTGCCAATATCATTGCTTTCACTACCGTTTGTCCTTTTAACTGATAGCCGGATTTGTTTTGGTTATGGCCGTTTCAGCACAGAGGCTGTTACCGGAACAAAGGTGTTTGTCTATCACGGGTATCACGGTTGCATTGAGCCACTGGTTAAACGCCTGCAGCTCGTCATAGTTGGCAGAGACCTGCTCAATATAGCGAACTGTTCTGGGCACATCATTGAGGTAGTCATGTTTGCCGTCGCGTAGAGACAAGCGAGCGAAAATGCCGGCTGCTTTTAAGTGGCGTTGAATGCCCATCAGGTCAAACCACTGTTTGAACTGCTCTAGGGGGGCGCCGTGCAGGTTGGCGTCCTGGGTGGCGTGATGAAATTCATGGAGTCGCTGTTCAATAAAAGAGGGGGGTAATACCCAGTAGCAATCCCTCAGTAGCGACACCAGATCATAGGTGATTGGCCCCATGACGGCATCCTGAAAGTCCAGTACACCGATGGATTGATCCTGGAGATCCATCAGGTTGCGAGAGTGATAGTCTCTATGTACACAGACAACGGGTTGACTCAGTGCGGCATCGATCAGGTATTGAAACGTCTGGTCGAGTAGTTGATGCTCACTGGCGGAGAGTTGAATAGCTAGCTTTTGGGAGATCAGCCACTCGCGAAACAGCTCCATCTCTCGGGATAGTAGTGCTGTGTCGTAAGGGGGGAGCGCAAAGTTCTCAGGCTGGCTGCACTGCTGTATTCGTACCAGTGTTTCTAGTGCCGACTGGTAGAGTCGCGTTGTTATGTCTGCGATGTCTGGTGTGGTGGTTGAGGTAGATGAGGGATTAATTGCACTCAACATCAGCGTGTCACCAAAATCACCCAACAGCATAAACCCTTTGGCCAGATCGCAAGCGTGAATGTGAGGGACTTGAATACCTTGTGCTTCCCAATGGCGGGCAATGGCAACAAAGGGCTCGCTATCCTCTTTTTCAGGAGGGGCGTCCATTGCAATCCACTGTTGTATTGGTCGCTCGTCTGTTGACCTTTGGGTTACACGGAAGTAGCGTCTGAAGCTTGCGTCGCCAGAAACCGGCGTGACCTGCAGTGATGCGTCATTAAGTTGTTGTGTCAGCCATTGATGAAGCTGCTGTAATCTTTGATCCATAAATCGAACTGCTCATAAAGGTTGCAAGTCATTATGCACGGCAATTCTGCCTGATGGAACCGCTACCAAAGTAAAATACTGGTGGATTTGCTACGCGTTTATTAATGATGGATTAATAAGGGATTAATGGTAAAGCTATGGAGACTATCTGCATAACCGTTTATTATGGCGGGCTTGTTTTACGTAACGAATTGAATGGCAACTAATTGAGTGGAGCAGTCAGCAATAACATGACAAACAAGGTATACCGACTTGCACATACCCTGATGTTGCCGATGGCTATTTGTCCGGCGTTATCAATAGCGGACGAATCAGCTGCAAATGCACAAACCAGACAAACTGCTGCAGAGATTGACTGGCGCCCTGTTGAGCAGATGACCGAGAGCCAGCGCAGCGGTGTGCCCAGTTATTGTGACGGCGGATATGTTATGCCCGCTTATCTGCCGGAAGGGCTGGTAGCAGCCTCTGATAATCCCGAAGAGAATGCCGTTACCGCCCTGGCAAAAAGCGCCCGCTTTGACGCTGAGCAGAATGCTTATCTTGAAGGCAATGTTGAAGTCATCCAGCCTCCCTATCAGTTAAAAGGCGAATCTGCCATTCTTAACCAGCAAACCAATCAGGTTACGATTGATGGTGGTATTCAGCTACGAAGCCCGGAAATGCTGATGACAGGCCGTCAGGCACGCTATGATATGAGTGCGGCTACCTTTGAAATTAGCGATGCGTCGTATCTTGCCCATGAACAGAACCTTCGTGGCTCGTCTGAAAAAATAACGCGGCCCTCAGAGCACATCGTTGTGATTGAAGATGGCACGTTTACCCGTTGTGATCCGAATGACAAGTCTTGGTCGATTGCAGCGAGTGAAATTGAACTGGACCGTGAAGAAGGGGTTGGTACCGCAGAGCACGTGCGCTTTCGTATTCAGGATATTCCTGTTTTCTATTTTCCTTGGGTGAGCTTTCCCATCGATGATCGTCGCAAGAGCGGTTTCCTCTATCCCTCTATCGGCTCATCCAATGCTGGGCGAGGGATGTACTTTGCAACGCCTTATTATTTCAACTTGGCCCCTAACTATGATGCAACGCTGACGCCCCAGTATATTCATGGGCGAGGTCTTCATACCGAGTTGGAAGGGCGTTATTTAAACAGCTACGGGTTGTCAAAGCTTGATTTTGGTTATATTGATGAAGATGAAGAGCACCTGAAAGATTTTCCATGGCGGGATGGCGAGCGCTGGGGGGTGAGTTTTGAGAATAACTCAACACTGGCTACCGGATGGACATCGGAAATAGACTATAACGTAGTGAGTGATAACGATTATCTTGAAGATTTAGCGCGAACATTGAGCATCGAGAATGACACCCACCTCGACCGGCTTGGAAAAATTAACTATGTCGATGATGTCTGGCAGTTTGACGGCCTAGTTCAAGGTTATCAGACCGTAGACTCGACCATAACAGAGGCTAATAAACCATACTCACGACTGCCTGAATTAAACTTGGTCGGTGAGTGGGACAACAACTTGTTTGACGTTTCCGTAGACTCACAATACATCTATTTTTATCGTGACAATGAGATGCTTAACGGTGATGACAAAGTCTATGGCAGTCGCTTGAGAATAAAGCCCGAAGTATCAATGCCTATGGAGGCGATATGGGGCTATGTAACGCCCTCTATTAAGGTTGACCAGAGTGACTACCTGCTTGAAGATCGTGATGAGAGGAACGATCATATTGGACGAACAGTGCCTTTCTACTCGCTAGATTCTGGCCTTTATTTTGATCGGCCACTTCAAGTTGCGGAGCAAGACTATAATCAGACGCTGGAACCTAGACTCTTTTATGTATACTCCCCAGAAAAAGAGCAGGATGATATTCCAGATTTCGATACATCCGTCACATCGTTCAGCTATTCCCAGCTATTTGAAGATGACCGGTTTAGTGGTGGAGACCGTGTCGGCGATAACAACCGGCTCACAGTTGGGTTAACCACACGTTTTACTGAGCAGTCAACCGGTATTGATCGAGCGGTTTTGAGTGTTGGCAAGATCTACTACTATGAAGACCGCAGTGTCAGTTTGCCTGGTGGCAGTGGCGCTTCGAATGCCAGTGAGTCGCCCTATGCCGGTGAGTTTACGGTAAAGCCTTTGTCCGGGCTGGACCTGAAAGTGACTGGCTTATGGGATGACCGGGAAAGCGAAACGGTAGAGGGTAGTAGTAAGTTGACGTTTCATACCGAGGACTATGGTTATGTACTCAATTTAGGTCACCGCTTTAAAGATGATAATACCGCTTTGGAGCAAACTGATATATCGACCATATTCCCTGTTACCGATCAGGTCAGTGTCTTTGGTCGCTGGATGTATGATATTAATGAAGAGCGTACGGCGGGCACCCTGGCGGGCCTCGAATATCGTAGTTGCTGCTGGCGGGCACAGCTGCTGTCCAGCAGTAAAATGGTCGATGGCGACACGGCAGAAAACAAGCATCTGGATCACACTATCTTGTTCAGGATTGAACTTAAAGGTATCGCAGGCTTTGGTGAGAGTGGCGACGATATTGATGAACAGGTTCCGGGCTATTTAAGCCGTGAGAGCTTGTATCATTAAAAGGTTAAAGGTTAAAGGTTAAAGGTTAAAAGTTAAAAGTTAAAAGTTAAAAGTTAAAAGTTAAAAGTTAAAAGTTAAAAGTTAAAAGTTAAAAGTTAAAAGTTAAAAGTTAATACGTGCGGGTATTTGGTATCTGCACTGCATCGAATTTTAATAATTAGGTAGCATTGAGTTATGTTTTTAGT
>JBFKTM010000328.1:0-4483 GCA_041636295.1 Oleiphilaceae bacterium | reverse complement strand
TCTAGGTTCAAAAACTTAAAGCATGAAACGCAGATTAAAACAGAGGATACAGCCATGACTACATTAGCCCTTAACTCATTGTCTCCAAAAACACTAAACATCGCAGACCTTCACACCAGTAACGAGCTGGACAACAAAGCATTGAAAGCCATCTCCGGTGGTTACAGTTACTGGACCGGCTGGTCAACCAAATACAGCTTCCGCGGCACCACCTTTTTAGGTTATGTCTATGTGAACGGCAAGATTCGCTCGAAAGTCCGTCGTCACCACAGCAAGAAGTGGAGCAAGACTAACTACTACTCTACGGATCATATTGTGTAAGTTGATTGCTACCCCCCCTCAGCAATCGGAGCAGGAGCAGGCCATTTTGGCCTGCTCTTTTTTGTTGTATCAGCATCTCTCAGGCAGGACTAATATCGCCCGCTGAACTATTCTTTTTACTATGGCTAATACACGCGGAGTGAACCTGTTGGAGGTTCGGCAGTTGGGGAAATCGTTCCGGTCAGGTAACGACTCTCAGGCCGTGCTTAAACAGCTGGCAATCACCCTTAAAAAAGGGGAGACGGTGATTATTCTGGGCCAAAGCGGCTCTGGAAAATCAACACTGTTAAACCTGATCGCAGGTTTGGATACCGCCGACGAAGGGGATATCATTTTCCAGCTAACGAATGAACCCCCGCTAAATATCTGCACCATGAATGAGACGCAACGAACGGCCTTTCGAAGACGTCACATTGGCTTTGTCTTTCAGTTTTTTAACCTGATCCCCACGCTGACGGTGGTCGAGAACGTTCGTTTGCCTTTACAGCTCAATCCGCAAATCAGTCAACCGATTAACACGCCATCATTGGCCGATGAACTCTTAGTAAATGTTGGCCTGGGGCATTGTCTGCAGAAGTTCCCGGAACAGCTGTCAGGCGGCGAACAGCAGCGGGCCGCTATCTGTCGGGCACTGGTTCACCATCCTGCCCTTTTACTGGCCGATGAGCCCACCGGAAGCCTGGACAACGAAACCGCCTCTGAGGTCATTAGGCTGCTCTTCGCCCAGGCCCGTCAATATAATCAGACACTTCTGCTTGCAACTCACAATCACGATCTTATTCCGCTGGCCGACCGAGTACTCAAACTACAGCAGGGTTCACTCGTTGAATATGAAGAGACCACCACGACGATATAGCGCATGTATAGCTACCTGATAAGGGCCAATAGACGCTACTACCAGCAGCATCGCTGGCAAATTGCCTTGCTGCTGTTTGGCATCATGCTGGGGGTTGCCGTAGTGGTCGCCATTGATCTGGTAAATGACAGCGCACAGGCCAATTTCAAATTAGCCAATGAACGTCTTCAGGGAACCGCAACCCATCATATTATAGGAGACACACCACTGCCGGAGACGCTCTATGTCGACTTAAAGAAACAGTTTGAAGTGATAGCCGCGCCACTCATCAACAGTTATGCCAAAGACAGTAAAGGGCTTGGGTTGCTGTTTCAGGTTATTGGTATTGACCCCCTTATGGAGAGGCACTTTCACTCCGAAGTGGGCACGTTTCTGGATGGTAAGGATTTTCGTGTTGATGATTTTATGGGCTCGAGAAATAACATCGTATTAGACCGAAGCTCGGCTCAACAGCTCCAGCTCAAAGTAGAGGATCATCTTACCGTTAAAACCAATCAGGGTCTGTTTCAGCTACGAGTGCTATCACTTATGAGTAACGCCAGTGACCCTCGACTGCAGCAGCTTATCATCGCCGATATCGGTCTGGCTCAACAACTGGCCGGTCTCACCGGCAAACTCTCTCATATTGCACTGCAGATTACCGATGAACAGCAGTTGCTGGCCATTAGCCGATGGCTGCCATCAGGCATACGGATAGAGACCCCTTCATCACAACAACAAGCCGCCAAACAGCTCACCGCGGCGTTTCAGCTAAACCTCAGTATGTTGAGTTTGCTGGCCTTAGCCGTTGGGCTGTTCCTGGTGTATAACACCGTGGCATTTTCTCTATTACAGCGAATGCCGATGTTGGCTCAGTTTCGCACGTTAGGTTTGTCGGTCGGTCACATTCGAAACTATTTATTGTTGGAATATGCCACATTCAGCGTACTGGGAACCCTGCTTGGATGTCTGCTAGGGGTGATGTTGGCTTATGGATTAATCAATCTGGTAACCCAGACCCTCTCCGACCTGTACATCATAACCCCCATCAGCCAGCTATGGATTACGCCACTGTCTATAGCCAAAGGGCTGCTAGTGGGTATCATCGGGTGTCTCATCGCCTGCTGGCTACCTTATCATCGCGCCGCCAATGCGCCGCCTATCAGACATCAACAACGCCTGGAGCAAGAGGCCGCCGTACGCAGACACAATCCCGTTCGAGGCTACATCTCGCTGTTTCTTATCCTTTTGGCAGCGACACTGTCGACTTGGTCTGAGAGTGGACTATTAGGAGGCTATCTTGCAATTGCCTGCCTACTGCTGTCGATGGCACTAATCACCCCCAACCTTATCGTTGCCGCCTGCCAGATGTTAGGTCGACTATTGAACCACCCTGTCGGCCAACGTCACTACCCCATTTTACTCATGGCCATTCGTGACACTGATCGGAACCTGAGCCGCACCGGAATCGCTTCAATGGCGTTGATGGTCGCTATTGCCTGCGCAGTGGGCATGAGTGTAATGATCGACAGTTTTAGAAATTCCGTAGTGGGCTGGCTAGAACAGCGGTTGAATGCCGATCTTTACCTAACCCGTGCTTATGAAACACCGGACTACCCACGCGAATTGCCCATAGCGCTGTTAGACGCACTTCGCCATTCACCTGAACTAACGGCCTTCTCCACTTTTCGCTATGGTAAAACCGAGGCCTCAAAGCGACCATTAATAAACGGAGGCGGCCGCAACCCTGCCCGAAGAATCACCGTAATCGGTGCGCAACTGCCCATTGAAGGCGAAGCGGCCTATCAATTCCTGACAGGAGACCCTGCCGTTATCTGGCGGCAATGGCGCTCACCGGGAGCGGTGATCATTAGTGAGTCGCTGGCTAACCATCTTGGAGTGGCTCGCCATAACCGCATTCACCTCAGGGCTGGTCAGCAGTCAATGTCCTTTAAGGTAGTCGGGATCTATTATGATTACGGCAGTGATAGTGGTCGAGCACTACTGACTAACCAGCCGTTTGAACACCTCTGGCCGTCGATACCGGTCAGCCAAGTGGGTCTTTATCTACGTGACCCGGCGCAACAAGCAACGCTGATTGCGCGATTACAAAAACACTGGGGGCACTCTCTTAGTTTGCACTTTACCACTGCCCGGGAGATCTTGGCATTGTCGTTAACGATCTTTGAGCGAACGTTCACCATTACCGATGTACTGCGATTGCTAGCTATGATCGTGGCCTTTAGCGGCGTATTAAGCGCGTTTATGGGCATTCAGCTGGAACGTGATAGAGAGCTACGGGTACTCAATGCACTGGGCTTTAATCGGCGAGAGCTGATCGTGCTGCTGTTATTGCAAGCACTGTTGTTAGGTGCGCTCACAGGGCTGCTGGCCGTTCCGGTAGGCACTGCGCTCGCCTGGTTGCTGACCGAGGTTATTAATTTACGGGCATTCGGCTGGAGCATCCCGCTGCAACTCTCTGGCAATATCGGAGTGCATGCCTTGCTCCTGGCGCTAACGGCCTCCCTGATGGCCAGCATTTATCCTGCCTGGAAGCTCTCTCGACCAGGCAAGAATCATAAGAATCTGGCCACAGCAGAGTAATCGGTGGACAAAGTAATAGGTGGACAATCACGAATGAATAACCAACACCCGCCCCCCACGCCCCACCAAGGCAACCGGTTACGCATCCGCATGATCACCATCGGCGGGATCGTTATTGGTTTAATCATTGCCAGTTATTGGCTTTTTGTTTCATATACGACTCAGCAACCGGTAAAAACGGATGGTAGACCTTTTATGGAGCTGACTGATCTATTAAGCCGGGCATCGATTGCCGACGACGAAGGGTTTCAAAAAGCACTGACACCGATAACCTTTAACTTCCCCGAAGATCATCTTGCCCACCCAGACTTTCGCAGTGAGTGGTGGTATTTCACTGGCCATTTAACCGGTACCCAAGACACCGGAAATACCTTCGGCTACCAGTTCACCCTCTTCAGGCAAGCCACAGCCCCGCATCAAGCCGATGAACTTCAGTCTAACCCTTGGCGAACGCCCCAACTCTATATGGCCCATTTTGCCATCACCCATATTGAGCAACAGAGCCACCGGGCGGCAGAGAAATTCAGCCGCGCTGGCCCCGGGTTAGCGGGCACCTCGGCTAAGCCGCTGGCATTCTGGCTCGAACATTGGCGCATAGAGTCCGAACAAGTCGATCAACTGTTTCCAATCAGGTTAGTAGCAACCGATCGCGAACACCGGATTAATCTGAACCTGCAGCTCTCCCCAGAGAAGCCCATTACCTTGCAAGGCAATGAAGGACTT
>JBFKTM010000327.1:0-4490 GCA_041636295.1 Oleiphilaceae bacterium | reverse complement strand
GCACTGCTTAGTTGTAGCCTTGTTCGGTTAAGCTCTGTCTCAATATGCAGTGTTTTAGGGTGTTGCTGTGTTAAGGTAATGCTATCGCCGAATTGTACACAAAATACACTACTGATGGGTAAAAATGAATATTATTTTATTGTACTGCCGTGCCGGATTTGAGGGTGAGTGTTCACTGGAGATCCAGCAAAAAGCGTCATTGGCCGGGTGTTTTGGCTATTGTAGGACAGAAAAAGGACAAGGTTATGTTGAATTTGTACTCAATAGACCCGAAGAGGTTGAGCAGGTATTTAACGCAGTCTCTCTTTCAGAATTAATATTTTCCAGGCAGTGGGCCAAAGTAAACGAACCGCTAGCGGAGCTAAGTCGTGAGGATAGAGTGGGGCCCATTATCGATTTTCTATTAAAAAGCGATAAGAAAATATACGGAAGAGTTTCGGTTGATACGCCCGATAGTGAAAACATGTCTAAGCTAAAGACCTTTACTCGCAAGTTCACTTCTCCGATTTCGAGTACTCTGAAAAAGCACGGCCTGCTAACCCAAAAAGTTGACCCATCTCTTGATACACTTTGTTTGTTTTTCTCTGACTTCGATAAAGTTTATGTAGGTGTACTAGATAGGTCGAATAGTAGTGCTGAGCATTTAGGTATTCCTCGTTTGAAATTTCCTAAAGATGCTCCAAGTCGCTCAACCTTAAAGCTTGAAGAGGCGTGGCGTACTTTTTTTCATCCTGATGAGTGGTATGACCAGTTAGGGGGAAATCAAAAGGCGGTAGATCTGGGAGCTTGTCCGGGAGGGTGGACTTGGCAGCTAGTAAATCAGGGGATGGATGTCTATGCAGTTGATAATGGCCCAATGAATGAAACACTGATGGCAAGCGGGCAGGTTACTCATGTTATAGAGGATGGATTTTTATATAAGCCAGCTAAAAATGTCGACTGGATGGTTTGTGATATTGTCGATAAACCTAAACGGGTTACCTCCATGGTCATTGAATGGTTAACTGGTGGATTCTGTAAAAAAACAGTATTTAATTTAAAATTGCCAATGAAAAAACGATATCAGGAGGTTATGGAGTGTTTCGAGTTGATAGACCAGGCAATGAAAAAGCATGGTCTACGCTATCGTTTGCAGGCTAAACACTTATATCATGACAGAGAAGAGATAACGTGCTTTATACAGTTAGTGTGATCTCTTCTACAGGGGTTATTTACTGCTCAAGCTTGTTCTAGAATAGTTATTTTTTCTTCAGTTTCAAGTATTGGATTGAGTTCATTCATCATCTCTTTCCTTTGCTCTGACGAATACCAGCGGTGCCAATCTTGAATACTTCTCCAGTTTGAGAGTATTAGTCGATGATTGGCGTCATTAGCATTTCTGAGAGACTCGCCCGAAATAAATCCATCTGCCGACACTGCTTTTTGTAAGGTGTTTTTTGCTACGGTCTCATAAGTTGTTTCAAGTGTGTGCGCTATATGACGCTCAATAATAACTCTTATCATAAAAATAATTTCCATTCATTTATTTAGCTATACAACAATAGGCGCGGTTTACGACCTTTCATTACTATAATAGTACGAAGTGCCTAATTTATTAAAGAAAAGCATGGTTTCTCCACACCTACAGATTTAAAAGGTAGAATAGTGCTTTAGTAAGTAGAGCGAGTAATGCTGTGACTAATAGAGAAATTAAACATCATTTGGACGCAACGGGTATTTACTGTCCAGAACCTGTCATGATGTTACATTCAAAAATTGATGAAATGGTGGCCGGTGAAATACTCGAGGTTGTTGCTACTGACCCATCTACAAAGAGGGATATTCCTAAATTTTGCAGCTTCCTGGGGCATGAACTATTAGAGAGTAACGAAAAAGAATCATCTTTTTATTATCTTATTCAAAAAGGGTAAGAATCTGGCTAGGCGTTGCGCTTGCGCAATGCTCGTGCCTAGCCTATCTCTACTGAAATGATGGCTAGGTTGATTGGCGGCTCAATACTGCTCGTAGTTGTTCAATAAACTGAGTTTCATTAACTTCTCCCATAATTCTGTGCTGTTGAATTTCATTGCCATTATGATCAAAGAACAAAATGGACGGCGGGCCAAACAGCTCATACTCTTCTAGTAGGCGTTGATTCGAGGTGCTGTTCTCCGTCACATCGGCCTGTACCAATGTGAACTTTGAAAGTAGATTAACAACCGATGGTTGAGTAAATACTTCCCGTTCCATGACTTTGCAGCTAATGCACCAGTCAGCGTAAAAGTCTAGCAGTACCGGCTTGTTTGATGATGACGCTTCACTGATTCGTGATTTAAACTGATCTAAACTATAAACTTTAACGAACCTGGCAGACTCGTTGTTTGTAGATTGTGCTTGTATTTGCTGTGGTTGCTGATTTAGCACGTTTTTTAGTGGGTTAAGCGGGTCATCTGCGCCAGTCATCGCACCTACAAACAGTGTGGCGGAGTAGAGTGCAAAGAAAAGCCCAACGCCTTTCCATAGCCTTTCCCAGCCATAGCGTGCTTGTTCGAATGCTCCCATTTGTGCAGCGGTCAGCCCTACCAATAGTGACCACAAAATTAACGTTACTGCAGGGGATAGTAGTCTTTCTAGTAGCCATATGGCGACCCCAATAAGCATTACACCAAATGCGGCTTTTACTATATCCATCCAGTGACCGGCTTTGGGGAGTAGTTTTCCCCCACCGATTCCAACCGCAATAAGCGGTACACCCATTCCCAGGCCTAGGGCAAATAGCGATAAGCCACCGAGCGTCGCGTCAGCGGTGGTGCTAATGTAAAGTAAGGCACCTGCAAGCGGTGCGGAAACGCAAGGTGACACGATAAGAGCAGAAAGTGCGCCAATAAAAAAAACACTTACTGATTGCCCGCCCTTTATGTTTTGACTGGTGTTATTTAGTTTGTCTCTAATGGGGGCGGGGAGTTGCAGTTCGTAAAACCCGAACATAGATAGGGCGAGCAAGACAAAAATAACCGAAAAGGTGATTAGTACCGCAGGTGCTTGTAAATAAGCCTGTATATTGGCGCTGGCACCTAACATGCCAGTAATAACGCCGGCTGTTGCATAGGTGATTGACATGCCTAATACATAGGATAGCGATAGGCTAAACGATTTCATGGCTGTTGGGTTTTTCTGTCCGGCGATGATGCTTGATATGATCGGGATCATTGGGAATACGCAAGGGGTAAATGTTAATCCCACGCCTAGTAAAAAGAAGATTCCGATAATGGCCGGTAGTGATGCGGATTGAATGAAACTGAAAATTCCATTTGCGCTGTTATAGTCTGCACTTTGACTCTCATTGAAAGATCGGGCAGATGGGTCAGCAGGGCTTTTAGGTGCTAGCGTCGAGCCATTGCTCGAGGAAGCTTTTATAAAGAGTGCTTCTTTCGTCTGCGGCGGATAACATAGTCCTGCATCGGCGCACCCCTGATAAGTAATTTGAACTGGTAGCTCACTCAATTGGGCATTTTTTACGGGAAGAGTAATAACGACATTGCTGTGAAATACTGTAACCTGACCAAAGTTGGGGTCATCTTTTAAGTCGCCCTGTGTTGAATATGACTCTGTGCCCAGGCTGGCTTTAGTCTCGTCGATGCTAAATTTGAAACGCTCTTTATAAAGATAGTATCCATCCTCAATATCCCAGGAAAGAATTAACTGATCGTCGGACAGTGTAGAGTTGAATCGAAATGCCTGATCAACCGGCAGGAATTCGGGGTCGGAAAATAGACCGTTGCCGAAACCAAGTTGGTTGCCGCTTGTTAAAGCGTATGAACTTGCGGAAGAAAAAAGTAGAATGAGTGAAATAATTGATAAAATTCTATGCATGGTTTTTTCCGTGTCCGCAAAGCTTGGTGTTCATTAATTTGACGCATACTTTTAATTTATGATGTCAATATAATGCCAAAGTTCCTTTAGGTAAGTGACTTTGATTAGGAAACGTGAGCTTTATTGGATTAAAATTTAAATTACGAGAAATTGTTCACTTAAAAGTATATTTTACGTAGTTTATAGACGCTAAAAGGTGCAGATCTACTGTCAGTCAATCTCGCCGTAAGCCTCAATAAATAAATTAAGCCCGTTGTACCGTTTCGTTCATGGTTTATCAAGCGGTATAGACATTAAAAAAACGTAACTTATTTGCTGCTATCTGTCACGATTGAACAAATATAATCACTTTGAATACAGACTTACTATAAACTATGTCTAAAGCGCCTGACATTAATGACCTGATTCTGCTTTTTAATCGCTTGTTTAAAGTTAATGAAAATACCATTCTGGTTAAAGGAGAGAGTGAGCCGATATATTTACCTGCCGATCAGAACTGTCCACACCATCGGGTGATTTTTGCCCATGGCTATTTTACCAGTGCTTTGCACGAAATTAGCCACTGGTGCATTGCTGGCAGTGAGAGACGAAAGCTGGTCGACTTTGGTTATTGGTATGAACCCGATGGCCGAACCATT
>JBFKTM010000326.1:0-4495 GCA_041636295.1 Oleiphilaceae bacterium | reverse complement strand
GCTGACGATATTACATACGGCGGTATAGGCCTTGTCAGTGGAACTTGATGCCCGTTGTGCGATCTGGTGACTGGACTGACACCAGCGGTCAATCTGGTTCATGTTTTGTGAGACGCGCTCCAGTTTCTTGATGGTTTGCTCGAGTAGGCTGCGCTCTTGAGCTGCTACCTGGGTGACTTTGGAGGTCTGCTGATTGACCAGGGTTGAGCTCTCTTCAACCAGTCCGCTGATCTGACGGATTTTGGCCAGCGCCTCGGCGGTCTCTTTGGTGACCAGGTTAAGTGCATCGGCTACCGGCCCGGTGATGTCTTCGTTAACGGTGAGTTTTACGGTCAGATCCCGTTCGCTCAACTGGGAGGTACCTTCCAGCAACTCGATAATCGACTCGTTAAGCGCCTCATTCTCTTGTTCGGCTCTTAGTAGAGTGGCTACCTTCTCATCCAGCAGTTGATCCAGGGCGATGCCCAGCTGGGAGAGTTCGTCGGAGCCCGACAGTGCCGTGCGAGCACTGGTGTTTTCCTGTTTCACCTGGCTTACTGTATTGGCAATAACTGAAATCGGGCGCGTGATGGATTGTCGAATCAGGAAGCCTATTACGATGGAGGCCACCAGACTGGTAATTAACAGGAATATACCAATATAGAGTGTCGTATTGAGGGTTTGCTCCGATTGACGGAAAGACTGTTCTGCCTCCGTGGTGAGCTGATTGGAGTATTGCGACACACTATTCAAAAAAGGGTCAACCAGTGCATTAAGGTCGTTTAGAATGAACAGTTCCAGACTGGCCCGTGAGTGATTGCTGCCCAGCTTAAGAAACTCGTCAAAGGCAAGGTTAACGTGCTGCACTTCTTTGTTAATCATGCCGATATCCGACGCACTTTGCTTGAGCGAACTCCACTCCCGGTTAAACTGTGCCTGGGCGTCGGTGACTTTCTGCTCGGCCTCGACCCAGGTGACGGTACCTGTGTTCAGATTGTTCAGCGTGTCCACAAAATTCTTCTGCAAACCACTGATGAGCTGTGACAGGTTGTTGGTTTGATTAACCTTGTCATGCAGCGAGTGGGACGAGTCGCTGGCATAACTCAAGGCGAAGAAGGCGGTGCTGCCGATGATCAGCAGGGTCAGCGATGTCACGGCGATTAAGACAATGAGCCGGTGACCTATGGCGAGTCTAGAAAACATGGTGATCTCCTTTCATTCCTTGCGGTTGCTCACATCGAGCAGGTTCCAGTTATTTGTGGGGCAATGTTTTTGCGCAGTTGAGTCGTCAACCGGGTGTTTCTAACAGACAGCAATAAAATTAAAACAGGGTGTTCCACTGGCTCGTATCCATGGTGGCGAAATTCTTGTTCTGGTAGTAGGTCATGGAGACTAGGTCCGACCCCTGGTTGTCGTCTTTGAAATCGAGGGTTAGTCCACCCAAGTCGAAGCGGTTGCCTCTCGCGGCACGGGTAAAGTTTTCGCGGGTAATCTCGCCATCAATACGGTTGAGAATCGACAGAAACATCTTGCCGGCGATATAACCCTCAAGACTGACATAGCTAAAGTCGGAACCCAGATCACGGCGGGCTTCATTCAGAATAGGCAGGTCAGCATTAAGGTCGGGAACTACCTGGGTCATGACAACGCGTTGCTCAACACCGAACTCTGCCAGAATATTTCTCAGGTTATCAGCACCGGTGAATGAGACCGCACTAATCACCCAGTCTTCACCTTTGTACTTGGAGTAGCCAGCGAACCGGCCAATGGCGTTGTAGGTGCCAACGGTAACCACCAACCGGCATTTGGTTTGCTGTGCTTTTTCCCAGGCTTTGAGTGACTCAAAACCCGCTCTTGAGGTGAGCGTGTTCCGTTGATATACCCCAACCGGGCCGATGCCGTTGCGTTGCGGGTTGTCGCCCTCCATTGCGAGAATCTCGTCAATCTTTACGATGATGTCGCGGGTGCGCGGCACGTTTTTAAGCGCCTGTTTAATGCCGGCCACACCCGCCATGCCGTAGGCGTCGTTTTGTACATAGGCACAAATCTCCTTAGGTTCTAAACCGGCTTTGATGCTTTGGCTAATTACTGCGGAGGCCTCTTGAACATAACTGGCCCTATAGTTGATTACATCGCCTTTGCCGGGTCGCAACAGGCCTGCACCGGTAAAGAATCCAACCGCAGGGATGCGGTTATCGGCCAGTATGGGCAGGGATACCTTGGCAGTAGGTGTGCCGACGTTGCCAAGCATCGCAAAGACTTGGTCATCCACCATTTTTTGAGTGGCCTTAATAGTGAGTTCGGGGGTGTAGGAGTCGTTAAGGGTAATAAATTCCAGGCGTTTTCCCTTCACTTTTTCATTTTTAAACGCCGCCCGGATGCCCGCTTCCATACCGCGCCCCAGACCACGGGACTGACCTTCGAGATCCATGACGCCGCCGACCACAATACGATCGGCATAGACCCCTTGTCGAGCAAAAGAGGAGGTGGATAGAACAATACCTATTATCAATAGTAATAGCATTCTCACTTGGTGCATGGTTAATTCCCTCTAACATTGATGATTGACATCTATGATGTCTGTATTTATCTAGCCAGGGTTTGTGGCTGCTTGATGTTAATCGTCGCGATGCTCCTCGTTTACTTGGGCTGTTCGTTGCTGGCTGCTTACTGCTCGCTCCCGTTCTGATCAGGCGTGAAAGTCCCGGCTGATATACTCGATAAACCCAGCAACATCCCACTCACACCATAAACCGTTACGTCGGTAGCTGGTGGCGCAGAAGCGCCGTAAGGGTTCAGGGTATGGAGGGCGTTCATCTATCTGGTGCTGCGGACTGATACGGATTTTTTGTGGTAGTAAAGCAACGGTTAAGGCGAATACTGCATCGCCCTGGCCTATAACCAGTAAATAGTCAGACTTAAAGAGCGAAGACTCCCGATCGAGATTTAGATAGTCATAGAGGTCGAATACCGGAACCACCTGGCTGCGCAGATTGAAAAAACCTTTAAACCAACGAGGGCTGCCCGGTATTTCACACACCTCGAACGCGTTAACAATCTCTTTTTCAATGGCATCATTCAACAGTAGTCCCAGTCCGCCTAGTTGTAGCCCGAAGTACAATTGGGTGGTCTCTGTCGCCACCGCGAGCGATACCGGTTCAACGGATTCGCCCCCCGCATGGATGTGGGGGGTATCCGTCTGTGGTGGATGCTTGGCCGCTGCACTGTTAAGCAATGCCAGCGCCTCCGACGGCGGCAGAATGTTGGGCGTTGGCCTGGTTGCCAGCGGTGGAGAGGTTATGGGATCTGTTGGTTTATCCGTTAACATTATCTATCCTGCTTTTAATTGATCAAAACCCGTAGACAAAACACGACAACCCGCTAAGCTAGCGGCCTTGCCGAGCACCCAACGCCAGTTACCTAAAACCTAAAACCTAAAACCTAAAACCTAAAACCTAAAACCTAAAACCTAAAACCTAGAACCTAAAACCTAGACTCTAAGCATACTGGGTAAGCTGGTTCAGAATCTCATCATCCTGGTAAGGCTTGGATATCAGCCCTGTAGCCCCCTGCTTTGAAGCCCACATATGATCCGCTCTCTGATTTTTGCTACTGACGAAGACCACGGGGATGTCGGCGAGGGCCGGGTCTCGGCTTATTTGGCGGCAGGTGCTGAAGCCGTCCATATCCTCCATGATGATGTCGAGAAAGATCAGGTCGGGGTGCTCTCTTTTTGCCATGGAAATGGCCTCTTCGCCTGATTTGGCGGTAAGTGTGGTGTAGTGGGCACCATTGACAATCTGCTGTAGATATTTCAAATCGGTATCTGAGTCATCGACGATTAGAATTTTTCGATTTTTCATTGCTCTATCTCCATTGTGTATTCAGGTTGGGGTGGGGGGTGGAGATAACGTCGCTCTCCATATTCAAATGCTGTTTAATTGCCTGTTGCAACTCTTCGTCACTGGGAGGTTTGGTGATATACCCGTCACAGCCAGACATTTTTGCTTTCACCCGGTTGAGTGTGGATGACTTGCTGGTCAGCATGACGATCTGGATGTCGGCTTTGGACTTGATTGCGCGGCACGCTTTGTAACCATCAATGCCGGGCATGACCACATCCATAAAGACCAGTGTATAGTTGGCTTGGTCCACCATGGAGAGTGCCATTTCACCACTGTCGGCGATATCGACGCCAACCTCGCTGCCTAGAAAATCATGCAGTTTTTGCTTCATAAAGGTGCGTACCGGCAGACTGTCATCGACCACGAGAATATTGCAGCGATGCTGCGTTTCTGCCTCTTGGGGTTGGTGGCAGGCGGTGACCTCTTTGAGCGCTTCGGCAACCCGTCGCGACACCAGTGGTCGTTGCAGTAATACGCTACCGGGTACGGAAAACTCAAAATGGGAACCGATCGAAATAACGCTTTCAAAATGCTTGAAACGGCTCAGTAGCTCCCACTGCTTTTGCGCGCGCGGAGCATCGGTGTTGACCAGCAGAATCTGGCCCTGTGGG
>JBFKTM010000325.1:0-4498 GCA_041636295.1 Oleiphilaceae bacterium | reverse complement strand
AGAACGAAATATTATGCGCTTGTTCAATGATGAATAATGTGACGAAAAGAACAATGTACTCAGCCGCAATCCGTTCACTTACCCCCTAAAACTTCGGGATTAAAACCACTAACAGCTGATTCATGGGCAAGTGCCCAAAAAGTCCATCCCAAAAACTCCGAATGGTGATTTATAGAAACTATTACTTTAACCACTTTAAATCAATCATTTATGGAATATTTATGAATATCTCACTGTGGAGTAAATGAGCTACCAAAATTCAGAAAAAAAACCAATATACCATTTAATATCAACAAGATAGACAATAGAAACTCAAACAACCAGATTAATAACCTTTACGGAGTAATTGAGCTTGTGCCCAAAAACTCCGGAAACTGGCTGTTAAAAGCCCCTCACTTATACGGTGTTACACGGCTTGAATCGGGGCAATTCCGATAGCTTTGCGTACTTTTGCTATCATGGTTTGACTGTGCTGCCTCGCTTTGCTCGCGCCTTGCAATAATACGTCTTCTATATGTTCTGGGCGTTGTAGCAGTTCGTTGTAGCGTTCGCGTGATTCGCTGAGTTGCTCATTGATAAGGGCGAATAGCTCTTTCTTGGCCTGCCCCCATGCTATGCCGCTGGCAAACTGGTCACGCATGTAGTCAATTTGGGCAGGGCTGGCAAAGGCTTCCCAAGTCTCGAATACCGTTGAATCATCAGGGTCTTTGGGTTCGCCGGGTTCTAACAGGTTGGTTTTAATTTTATTGATTGATTTCTGTAGTTTTTTCTCGGTATCAAATAACGGGATGGTATTACCGTAGCTCTTGCTCATCTTGCGGCCATCCAGCCCTTTTAGCACGGCAGCATTCTCTCCCACCACGGCTTCTGGCAGGGTGAATATTTCACCGAAGTGGTGGTTAAAACGCTGGGCGATATCCCTGGCCATTTCAACGTGTTGAATCTGATCTTTGCCGACCGGAATTTTCTCAGCATTAAACATTAAAATGTCAGCGGCCATCAAAATGGGGTAGCTGAACAGCCCCATGGTGATCCCTTTGTCGGGGTCATTGTTGCCGGCTGTTTCATTGTCGGTGACCGCTGCCTTATAGGCATGGGCTCTGTTCATCAATCCCTTGCCCGTCATACAGGTCATCACCCAGGCCAACTCCATGATCTCCGGCACATCAGATTGACGGTAAAACACTGAATTATCGGTATCCAGGCCAAGCGCAAGCCAGGTAGCGGCGATTTCCCGAGTGGACTTTTTAATCTGCTGTGGGTCGTTACACTTTATCAAGGCATGATAATCTGCCAGAAAATAAAATGACTCAATATTGGGATCTTGGCTGGCGGCAATGGCAGGGCGAATGGCCCCGACATAATTGCCCAGATGGGGGGTACCGGTCGTGGTAATCCCGGTTAAGAAACGTGTTTTACTCATATCTTCAGTCTGCCACTAATAACGGGTTACATTGCTAAAAACCGCCAATTATACAGTGCTGACAGGTATATGATATCCATTACAAGCAACATTTAACCCGATGAGCCTGCACTACGCTTAGTTATTTCAAAATAGTTCCTCAAGGTAACGCTTTAAGATAGCTCGATCTGGCAATGCACTGATAATCGACATAATCAATGCCGCTGCATAGGCCTGTGACTGCACCAGCAACACGATTACCCACACCAAGGTATCGGTGGCGGTAATATCTTGTTGAATACTCACTCCAATGGCGGCGCTCCATAGCAGTAGTAGTATCAATATCTCTTCCCAAGCGGAGAGAATGGCGGCCTGAATGGATTGCTGGTTTTTCAGTTTCGGGGTTCTGAAAAAAGGCATTTTCTTATAGATCAGTCCATATATCACCGCTTTGGATATGGTATATGAAAGCGCCAAACCGGCCAGCGCAGCAGACAGGGTATCTCTGGCATCGGTTTGCACTCGGGTTCGGTAAAGATGAATCAACTTACCTATTTTGAAGAAGAACAGTGCCAGCGGTGGAAAAGCAAATAGCACTAACGGCGGGTCTGACTGTTGCGGCCAAAGAATCATACACAGTGACCAGAACAGTGCGCCCAAAGTGAAAAACAGGTTCATTCCGTCAGCAATCCAGGGTAACCAGCCGGCGATAAAGTGATACCGCTGACCTTGGGTAAGCTGCGTGTCTTTACCTAGCCAGAGTTTGGCAGCATGGTGTCGCATAATCTGTATTGCGCCATAGGCCCAGCGGAATCGCTGTTTTTTGAAGTCGATAAAAGTATCGGGTATCAGCCCTTTACCGTAGCTCTGTTCAATATATGCGGCTTCATAGCCTCGGTCGAACACCCTGAGCCCTAGCTCTGCATCTTCAGTGATAGACCATTCGCCCCACCCTCCGAGTTCGTCCAACAGGGGGCGACGTATCATAGTCATGGTGCCATGTTCGATAATGGCGTTGCGGTCATTACGGGTGACCATACCGATATGGAAGAATCCCCGGTACTCGGCATAACACATCGCTTTAAACAGATTCTCGTCACCGTCGCGGTAGTCTTGCGGGGCCTGCACCACGCCAATTTTCGGGTTGGTGAAGTGGGGCACCAGCTCACTGAGCCAGTCTGGTCGAACGATATAATCACTATCGATGACCGCTACGATATCTGCATCCGCGGCCGTGTGGCGTAAGGCAAAGTTGAGTGCACCGCCCTTAAAACCCGCCAATGGTGCTACATGGAAAAAACGAAACCGCTCGCCCAGCGTTTCGCAATGGGCCTGTACCGGCTGCCAGACTTTCGGGTCTTTGGTGTTATTATCGATGACCAGCACTTCATAGTTGGCATCACGCAGATTGGCCAAGGCATTGAGTGTCGCTATCACCATCTCAGGGGGTTCGTTGTAACAGGGAACATGAATAGAGACCTTAAAATGACGCGCCCGGTCGCAATCGCTACCCGAAAAGTAACGACGACGCTGTTTAACCCAGAGCGCTTCTGCCCATTCATGAGCTTCAACCAGTACCACCAGAGTGACACAAAGCGCACTGACACAAAGCATGACGCCAAGGGCTATAGCCTGCCAGGAGATGTATTGGTTACTGTAATCATAGACCATCCACACCAGCATGGTCATACAGACAAAAACAATACAGGATAAAAAGCCAATCGCCCGCTTGCGAAACATTTCACCGTCGCGCAGCACAATCGCAATGGTCAGTATCGCCAGGAAGATTGACACCCCGACCAGTACCCCCCATTGCGGTACGTTCAGAATCGGCCCTTCAAACGGAAATTTAACCTCACGATCGGCGTTGAACACGCCCCAGTAGGCTCCAACTGAACCTTCATTGCTCTCTTTCCAGGGCTGATCAAAGGCTTCCATCAGGTAGTAATCTAAAGAGAGTTCCGAGGCCATTTTTACAAAATTGCGGAGGAATATGCCCTCGTTCGCTGCCGACGCAATAGCCTCCCCCCGCATTCGACCTCGACTTGGCCACCCTACCTCTGCGAAAAGCAGTGGTATATTGGGGAAGGCCTGTCGCAGCTCCTGGCTATGGGTCGCAATATAGTCAAATGCTTGATAGACGTTCACCCCTTCCCAGTACGGCAGTATATGAGCAGCGATAAAGTCGACATGCTGTGCCAGTTCCGGGGTTTTCAGCCAGTAGTCCCAGGTTTCGGCGGTTGAGACGGGAATAGTGACCCGACTGCGCACATAATCGAGGTACTCGGTGAGTTCAGCCAATGTGAGTTCTTTACGCAGTATCACCTCGTTACCCACCATGAGTCGGGTTACATTACTATGACTATTGGCGATCTCGATCATGCGATCCAGTTCTCGATAATTCGCCTCACGGTCTGACGTGAGCCATGCCCCCAGCGTAACCTTAATATCATAGAGTTTGGCGAGTAGCGGAATATAACTCAAGGTACCCGAAACCGAGTAGGTTCTAAGGGAAGAGGTATGACGTGAGATCAGTGCAATATCGGCCTGTATCTCTTCAACAGAGGGGTAGACCCCTTGCAACGGACTCTGTTTCTGCTGAAACGGAGAGAAGGCAAAGCCGGCCACAGGCCCCGTCCATGCAGGTTCCATATAGGGGCGATTGGCCAGCGCCCATAGCGAACAGGTAATCACCGATAGGGTTAACAAGATAATGAACTTGTCCTGATACTTTTTCCGCATAGGAACCAACTATTCCAATAAAATAAATGACGCAGGTCAAAAATATACGCGGCGCGATTATACGCAGTTTGCAGGGGGTTGGTAGCCTGTTCAGGCTATTTGTGACATAAATGTGACAGGTATGTTCGATTATTTATTGTACAGATGATCAAGAAGGCACCGCACAGGAGAGATCCTCCTGCTGTGCAGGGTAGATGACCTTCACCGGCATACGTTCCGTAAAGTTGCGGCTTGGGAGTGTAGATGTCTCTGCTCGTTTTTCAATAACCAGGGGGGCAGGTTCACCTAGGCTTAAATAGTCATCGATATACCCTTCTAAGATACGACCGGCATCAGCAGAGCTGACCATCGGTT
>JBFKTM010000324.1:0-4502 GCA_041636295.1 Oleiphilaceae bacterium | reverse complement strand
TTTCATCCTCTCGTACTTTATTAAAAACGGGGTGGCTCCTGTCATAGTCGGCAGTAGCAAAAGAGAAACTGATATTGAACTCGTAATTATTGGTCGTATATAGCAGTAACAAGTCAGCGCCCAGACGGTCGTAACTGAATGCATCGCCTTCGGCATCGGCAACGGTGTAGAGAATGGACGGGATTACCACGAAGGAGGGCTCCAGCGGCAGCGTTAAAGTAAGCTTGGTTTGCTGGAACTCCGCTGACCTTCGTAACAAACTCAACTCATTGTTGGTCAGGCCGTTGGTGGGTTGGTTTAGCAACGACTGCCCTGAACGCTCGTCTTTAATCTGTTGCTTGGCGAAACCATACTGCAGTGAGAGTGGGCTATCAAAAAGGTAATCGGCAGATAGCAAAACGCCTTCGACATCGCTGTCTGTTTTTTCTCGATTACTTCCCGTCTTGTATGGGTCTTTCCAGACTTTACTTGCAATGCCAGGTATTTTCGGAAGGTAGGCAGCTTTGAGTAGGGTTCCGTCAGTGAGCTGATGGAGAATACCTAGCTCAAACAGGGCGGTCCCTTCTGTTATATTTTCTTCCGGGGTGCCGATATAGAGCTGTGTTTGACGATTATCCAAGGTGTAGTCGAGACTCCATAAAAAGGCCGGAATCGCTTCTGTTTCCGACTTGGCATCTTGATTCAGCGAGTCAATTTTTTCGTTGTTATCACTCACTGCCTCTAAAGAGGTGAATTCATTCGTGGCCGGTAAGAACTGTACGTAGCCACTAACGCCGGGCTCCATGCTCTCATCTAACACATTTGAGAGGGCAAGCGGCGAGTAAAACAGCCCGAGCAGATAGAGTGATGGTCGCTGTTTCCAACGGTTATTGTTGTGATTGTGCACGTTGTCACTGTCCATAATTAACTCCTTTGCCTTTGTTGATTCCCGTGGGGGGAAATTACCTGTGGTATGGGTCAACGCTAACGTAAGCAGGGTTAACAATGGGTTAAGCTAATAATGGGAAGGTTCTGCTGAAGTCTGTGGTAAGTTTATGAATCGGGTTAAGAATTCGCTTAAAAAGGATGTTTGAGACTCTCAGACCCTATGGTTATGGTTTCATTTCATAGTCGTTCAACGGCGGTGATAATCAGTGTTCATTGAATTCACTCCTTATTAATGACCCCGAAAAGCGGGACAGGAATTTCAAATGTAATGAAAGTTGTTGGAAGCCGCTTTATGTGCAATTGAAAGGCGGGCCTGCTACTATTAAGTCACTAGATAATTTAGTTGGATTATGGATATGAGCATTAAGCAAGTACTTGAAAGCGCAAAAGAACTAACCAATAGCGAAAAAGCTATGCTGGCTCATTGTTTGATATCTTCACTTGATTCTGTTCAAGAGGAGGGTGTTGAAGAAGCGTGGGGTAAATTGGCCGAAAAGCGGTTTAAAGAACTTGAAAATGGAGAGATTGACGGTGTTTCTTGGGACCAATTAAAAAGTGAAATAAGGGGTTAACATTGCGAAACCTCATTTTTCACCCGGATGTGAAGGACGAGATCAAAGCTTCTTATCAATGGTATCAAGAGCAGGCAGAAGGTTTAGGGGAAGATTTTTTATCTGAACTGGAAGCATCTTATCAGATTATCTCAGAGTTCCCGGAATCGTGGCCGAATTTTCAAAACGGTTTTAAAAGGTATTTATTGTCTAGGTTTCCTTTTTCAGTAATTTATAGAGAAAGTGCCGAAAAACTTTATGTTGTTGCAGTAATGCATAATCGACGTAAACCAGGATATTGGCATAATCGAACATAGCCTCTATATGACCGGTGCTTGTCAAGGGCACAATATCTGCAGTCCCCCAAGGGTAAGAGCGCAAAAATTTAATTTTTTCCTGAATCCTGTCTGGTTTACCGCTGGCGACTCTTTCTTACTTTATCATGCAATACAAATAGGTAATAACCTAGATTGTCATCGTTGAGTTACAGTTTCATTTCATGGTCGTTCACGTTCAATAGTGATGATAACCTGTGATCAAAAAAATCACTCTTTGTTTAAAAGATCCTTCAGTGCAGCAAATGGTTTGGAGGTAGCGGGTGCTATTTTCTTCCCGCCTGCCTTTACTTCGGTATAGCCAGACTCCAGATATTTGGCGTGTTCATAGTCGTGGCAGTAGAGACAGAGTAGCTCCCAGTTACTGCCATCGGCTGGGTTGTTGTCATGATCGTGGTCTTTGTGATGAACCGTTAGCTGGGACAAGTTCTTGCGGGTAAACTCCCGGCCACAGTGAGCGCAGATCCAAGGGTATATTTTTAACGCCTGCTCTCGGTAAGAGTGGGCTCGCGCTTCCTGGTGCCGTTTGGCCTCTGCAATTACACGATCCAAACGGTTAGGGTCACTGCTTTTGTTCATTGTTGAGTTTGCCCCGTCATTTTATCTTGAGTATAGCAACCTGCGGCGATTCGAATGTTGTTTGATTTTAGAGTAAGGTAAGATTCAAATCACGCTATATGACGGTTCACTCACTTGTTAAGGAAACGAATGTGTTAAAAATAATCATTGCTATTGCGGTTATCGCTTTGGCCGTTCTGTTTATTCGAAAATCATCCAACAATAAAAAGCTGGCCGCCGAGAATGCTGCAAAAGGGGCTGAGTTCCTGGAAGAAAATAGCAGTGCTGAAGGCGTTAAAACCACTGATTCCGGTCTGCAATACAAGGTACTAAAAGAAGGTTCAGGAACCGAGCACCCGGCTGCGAATGACCGAGTACGTGTACACTACCACGGCACGCTGATTGATGGCACAGTGTTTGATAGCTCTGTTGCACGAGGCCAGCCAATTGATTTTGGGCTTAATCAGGTAATCAAAGGCTGGACTGAAGGGTTGCAGCTAATGGTGGTTGGCGAGAAAACGCGGCTCTTTATTCCCAGTGACCTGGCGTATGGTGATCGTGGTGCCGGGGCCATTGCGCCCGGTTCTGTATTGATATTTGATGTGACATTATTGGGGATTAACGAGTAGTTCGTATAATTCGCGAAGATTGGTCACTGGTAAGGTTCTGCATTAAATTGAGTTGTGCTTCTTAGCTTTAACTTATAGTTGGGTTCTTCTACTATGTTTGACCAATCTGTTAGAGAATCTGTGGTAAGGATTCGCCCCCAATATCTCAAGGAGAAGAACTATGCCTACCCCTCAGTATGATCTTGTTGTTTTTGGTGCCACCAGTTTCGTGGGGCAAATTTTAACCCGGTATTTAGTCGATACCATTGGCGTTGATGGTGAGATCAAGTGGGCAGCTGCTGGTCGCTCTTCCTCTAAATTGACCACCTTGAAGTCGTCATTAGGCAATAAGGCAACGGCGCTGCCGCTACTGGTTGCTGATGCCGCCAATGAGTCTGAACTGCAGGCCATGTGTCAGCAGACACGAGTGGTAATCTCTACAGTTGGCCCCTACGCCCTATACGGTGAGCCGTTGGTTAAAGTGTGCGCGGAAGGCGGCACCGACTATTGTGATCTGACCGGTGAGGTTCAGTGGATCGCTCGCATGGTGGAGAAATACGAAGCCAAGGCTAAAGCGTCGGGTGCGCGCATTGTTCATTGTTGCGGCTTTGACTCCATCCCTTCAGACATGGGGGTCTATTTTTTACAGCAGCAGGCTCAAGAGAAATTTGGGCAACCCTGTAACAAGGTAAAAATGCGTGTGAAAGCGGCGCGTGGTGAATTTTCAGGTGGCACGGTGGCGAGCATTATCAATGTTGCCAAAGAGGCGGCTAGCAATCCGACACTACGAAAAGAGCTGGCGAACCCTTATCTGATCTGTCCAACCGGTTATGATACCAGCAAGCGCCAGCCCGATGTGAAATCGGCACAGTATGATGAAGACTTTAACGTATGGCTTGCCCCTTTTGTGATGGCGGGTATCAATACGCGTGTTGTGCAACGATCCAATGCACTGATGAGCAGTGCGTATGGTGCGGGGTTTGAATACGATGAAGCGATGATGACGGGTAAAGGCGCCAAAGGGTGGGCGGCTGCCCAGGCTATTACCGTCGCTATGGGAGGCTTTTTACTGGCCTCGGTCATTAAACCCTCGCGGTGGTTGTTAGAACGTTTTGTCGTACCCGCACCGGGTGAAGGCCCGAGTCCCGAATCTCAGGAAAAGGGCTTTTATGATCTACGCTTTGTTGGCAAAACAGACAGCGGCAAGGTGATAAAAGCCAAAGTCACCGGTGATCGTGACCCGGGTTATGGCTCAACCGGGAAGATGCTCGGGCAAGCGGGTATCTGTCTGGCAATGGACTTTTCCAAGGCAGAAAAAGCAGGTGGCTTCTGGACGCCTTCCACGATGTTTGGAGATAAATTGCTTGAGCGATTAACGGCGAATGCAGGATTAACATTCGATTTGTTGAGTGATTAGTTTTAAGTTACAAGTTACAAGTTACAAGTTACAAGTTTCAAGTGTGAGAATGCTACTTGCTACTTGCTACTTGCTACTTGCGGCTTGATAACCGTCACGGAGTCGC
>JBFKTM010000323.1:0-4505 GCA_041636295.1 Oleiphilaceae bacterium | reverse complement strand
GATGTGCTAATTATTGGTGCATTTATTGAGGCCAGGTCCTGTGAGCGATTCGCTAAAATAGCGCCACATCTTGATGAAGAGTTACAAAAATTTTATCTCTCGCTGTTAAAATCTGAAGCTAGGCACTATCAAGACTACCTGATATTGGCCAAGGGGGTATCAAATGGGTCAATTGAAGAGCGGGTCGCGTTTTTTTCTGAAATAGAACGCTCTCTGATAATTGAACCTGATAAAGAGTTTCGCTTTCACAGCGGCCCAATAGGCTAAAGCAGGATATAAGTGTGAGCGACCCTTCAGGTTTATTCACCTAAAGGGTAGTTGAGCAGTTCAAGTTCGCCTGTGGGTTCTGATTTTAGATACCATGCATGGGTGTCCCAATCACCTAAAACAACTCTTGTGGCTGGTTTGGTGTCGACCTGTAGCTGATGGATCGCGGGTCTATGGGTGTGGCCATGGATTAAAAGGGATGCTTTGTGCTGTGACAGGGTTGCTACGACCTCTTCTGGAGTTACGTCCATTATCTCCAGTGCTTTGCCTTTGTTTTTAGCTTGGCTGATAGTGCGAAGTTGTTGCGCAACAAGTTGACGTTCGGGAAGGCTTCTTTTTAGAAACATGGTCTGCCATTCCTGGTTTCTCATATTTTGTCTGAATTTCATGTATTCAGTGTCGCGGGTGCAGAGACTGTCGCCATGCATAAGAATCACATCCTTTCCATAGAGCGTGATTACCGTCGGGTCGTCTAGTAATGTGCAACCGGTTTCATCACAGAACTGCTGGCCAATAAGAAAATCGCGGTTGCCGTGCATGATGAATATTTGGGTGCCAGACTCACTCAGTGATTTTAATTCTTTTTTGACGCTCAGTTGCAGTGGGGTATTTTCATCATCACCAATCCATGCTTCAAAAAAATCACCCAGTATGTACAAGGCGTCTGTATTGCGTGCTTGGTTGTTGAGAAAATTAAAGAACGCCTTGATTATATCAGGGCGTGCTTCCTCAAGGTGTAGATCTGAGATAAATAGTGTGGTCATTAATTTGCCGAATCTTCTTCAATGATTTCAGCTGACTCGATCACAACGTCGTCTACAGGTACATCCTGGTGCCCGGATGCCATTGTGGTGGGAACGTTTTTGATTTTTTCGACTACATCCATGCCCTCAACAACCTTGCCAAAGACCGCATAGCCCCAGCCTTCCATTGTTTCGGCAGTGTGGTCTAGAAAGCCGTTATCTTTAACATTAATAAAAAACTGAGCAGATGCTGAGTGAGGGTCCATGGTTCTTGCCATTGCTATGGTTCCGGTTACGTTGCTTAACCCATTGTTGGCCTCGTTCTTTATGGGGTCCCGGGTTTGTTGTGGAGTCATGCCTGCTGAAAAGCCGCCACCTTGAATCATGAAGTTGCTGATGACTCGGTGAAAAATTAAACCGTTGTAGAATCCATCGCGAACGTATTGCTCAAAATTTTTGGCTGTTACAGGTGCTTTCTCGTAATCTAGCTGGAGTGTTATATCACCAAAGTTGGTTTTTAATACGATCATTAATTCTACCCGTGGTTAATTAATTAAAAAATTAAGTGTTGGCGAAGTGGTCACCAACACGGTTGATTCGCTATTGTAAATAATTGGCGGAATAAAAAAAATGGCCGCCAATGGGCAATTCAATGCTTTAGTATATAAAACTGGCGAAGTATTGTGATTTTTTATTGTATATAATGTTTTGTTTTGACAATCTTAACGCAAATTTTCCGCTCCGATTAACCTGGGTCAACTAAGTAAAATTCTATGGCAGCCACTGAACAGAAAGTATCAAGTAACTTTATTCGAAATATTATTGAAGAAGATGTAAAGAGTAGTAAGCATCAGGGGAGGGTGGTTACACGTTTCCCGCCCGAGCCAAATGGTTATCTTCATATTGGGCATGCGCGCTCCATCTGGCTTAACTTTGGTATGGCGAATGAGTTTGGTGGTCAATGTAATTTACGATTTGATGATACCAATCCTGAGAAGGAAGAGCAGGAGTACGTTGATGCAATAAAAGAGGATGTGCGTTGGTTGGGGTACCAGTGGAGTGGTGATGTAAAATATGCCTCAGACTATTTTGATCAGTTTTACGATTGGGCGTTGCATTTGATTCGTGAGAGCAAGGCTTATGTCTGTCACCTTTCAGCGAAAGAGGCAAGTGAATATAGAGGGTGGGCTACTCAGCCAGGTAAAGAGAGCCCCTATCGTAATCGTACTGTAGAAGAGAATCTTTCGTTATTCGAAAAAATGCGAGCGGGTGAGTTTGCAGAGGGGGAGTGTGTTCTTAGGGCTAAGATCGATATGTCGTCACCCAATATGAATATGCGTGATCCTATTATGTATCGGATTAGAAAGGCGTCGCACCATCAGACGGGGGATAAGTGGTGTATTTACCCAAGCTATGATTTTGCGCATGGTCAAGAAGATGCCATTGAGGGGATTACACACTCCGTTTGTACGCTTGAATTTCAGGATCATCGGCCTTTGTATGAATGGTTTATAAATAATCTGCCTGTGCCTAGTGCTCCGCATCAGTATGAGTTTGGGCGTTTAAATCTAGACTATACCGTTACCAGTAAGCGCAAATTAAAGCAGTTGGTAGATGAGAAGTGTGTCAGCGGGTGGGATGATCCTCGCTTGCCAACGGTGTCTGGAATGCGGAGAAGGGGTTATACGCCTCAGTCTTTAAAAAAATTCTGCGATATGGTTCCGGTAAGTAAGAGTGATAGTGTAATTGATGTCGCGATGTTGGAGCGTGCCATAAGGGATGACCTTAATGAGAGTGCACCGCGCGCGATGTGTGTGATGGAGCCTCTAAAGGTTGTTATTACCAATTTCCCGGAAGGTGAGGTTGAGGAGATGCTGGCTCCTGCACATCCAAACAAGCCTGAGCTAGGAGAACGGAAGTTGCCTTTTGCTCGTGAACTATATATCGATCAGAGTGATTTTAACGAAGACAGCTCTGTTTCAAGAAAGAAGTTTAAGCGATTAGTTTTGGGTGAGTGGGTGCGTCTAAGAAGTGCCTATATCATTAAGGCTGAAGAGGTAATTAAAGATGATACTGGCAAGATTGTTCAGGTTAATGCTTCTTTAGTTCCAGGTACGGTTGGTAATGATGCCCCGGAAGGGGTGAAACCAAGAGGGGTTATTCATTGGGTTGCTGCCGCATATGGCGTTGAAGCTGAAATACGATTGTATGATAGGTTGTTTAATCACCCTGCACCTGATCGCAGTGAAGATGATTTTTTAACCCATATTAATCCAGAAAGCTTGTCGGTTATTAAAGCGGTGGTTGAGCCATCTGCTGCCAATTGTGATGCTGAAGAAAAATTTCAGTTTGAGCGAGAGGGCTATTTTGTTGCTGATCGGTATGACCATGTCAAAGGCGTGCCTGTGTTCAACCGTACAATCGGTTTAAAAGATACTTGGGCAGATAAGTAGTAATGGTTGGCTGAACGAAAGAGTGTCGCTCAGCAATCGGGTATGAGTGAAGGTTGATCCTTCAATGTTGGTGTTTTTTAAGGTGTTGTTTAATGTCGCTTCAAATCTTTAATACGTTGTCTCGCAAAAAAGAGATCTTTGTTCCTTTGGAGGACAATAAGGTCAGCATGTATGTTTGTGGTATGACCGTTTACGACTACTGTCATTTAGGGCATGCAAGAGTGCTAGTTTCGTTTGATGTGATAGTGCGTTACTTGAGATCAAAGGGGTATGACGTTAATTACGTCCGAAATATTACTGATATTGATGACAAAATTCTGAATCGAGCGAATGAGAATGGCGAGTCATTTCTCTCGCTGACTGAGCGTTTTATTGATGCAATGCATGAAGATGAGCGAAAGCTCAGTGTATTGAGTCCTGATGTTGAGCCTAAAGCGACTGCTCATATCTCAGAGATAATTTCGATGATTCAGCAGCTAATTGATAATGGATACGCCTATGCTGCTGAAAATGGCGATGTTTATTACTCTGTTGATAAATTTCCTACTTATGGTCAATTATCCAGGAAGAATCCTGAAGAGTTGCTTGCTGGTGCTCGTATAGAGGTGGGGGATGCCAAAAAGGACCCGAGAGACTTTGCGCTTTGGAAAGCGGCTAAGTCAAACGAAGTGAGTTGGGGTAGCCCTTGGGGAGCGGGTCGTCCAGGCTGGCATATAGAGTGCTCTGCAATGTCGACGTGTTGTCTTGGCGATACATTTGATATTCATGGTGGGGGGCCTGATCTTCCATTCCCGCATCATGAAAATGAAATTGCGCAATCTGAGGGGGCAACGGGTAAAAAGTATGTGAACTATTGGATGCATGCTGGGGCGATCAGGGTCAACAAAGAAAAGATGTCGAAGTCGCTAGGCAATTTTTTTACGATTCGTGATGTGTTGGAGCGTTATCCTGCTGAAGTAGTGCGGTATTTTCTGGTGTCTAGCCATTATCGCAGTCAGGTGGATTATTCTGAAGAGAGTCTGAAAGAAGCTCAGTCGGCGCT
>JBFKTM010000322.1:0-4506 GCA_041636295.1 Oleiphilaceae bacterium | reverse complement strand
GTCATCAACTTGTATTTTCATGCGGGTCTGGCATTACCGCATGTATTATCTTAATGGCCGCCAGACTCGCTGGGTATTCCAATACCGTGTTGTATGATGGTTCATGGTCGGAGTGGGGGGGAGATTCGTCTTTACCTATAGAGTGACATGCAAATCGGGTAGCTAAGGGTTTTATTTACCGTCACACCCGATTACGATTGGTTAACTTCTGAAATGCCGTTTGACTAGTTCGATGTAGTCTCTGGCATTTCTTCAAAAATTGCCGTTGGTTTGCCATCAAGACTGGTCACATTATTTTTTTGCCAGTACTTTCGAATGCCATCCTCTCCTTGTTTGGCCGCCCAGTTATTGAGTATGTCCCGGTCGCCCACATAGTCGTACTGTGGCACAGCAAAACCACAGGAGGTTTGTACCAAATCCAGATCGATCACAAACACTTGGCGAGGGCCTTCTAGGCGGGGGAACATTTTTAAATAATGATTCCAATCACTGTCATACGGGTGAATCACGCGGGCCTTGCCGTAGAGTCGTAAGATCATTGGGTCACCCTCAACGGCCATAAACATAATCGTCATCCGCCCGTTTTCCAGTACATGGGCCGCCGATTCGTTACCACTGCCGGTCGCATTTAACCAGGCCACCTGATTGGGCGAGAGTACTTGAAATGAGTCCATGCCTTTTGGGGATACATTAACACGGCCTTCCGCTCCGGCTGTGCCAACAAAGAAAACTTTCTGGGCTTCGATAAACTGCTTGAATTTATTGGAAATATCGTTGTATTGCTTGGCCATCTTCATATCCGTTGAAGTAAGAAAACGAGTAAATGATAGTATCAATATTGCCTGGTTGAAGCCAGGGAGAACCCCTAACACGGCATTGAGCTTACACTAGCGCAACGGACTCTCTCGCGATTTCGCGACAAATAGACTCATCAATGTCTATACTTTAAGTGAATATAGTGCTTTGCGTTTTAAAGCATCATTGTGGGTGGATATTTATGATATGCGCATCATTTTAGTTCTTCTCTTCACTCTAGCGATCACTCCCTTTTGTCACTCAATTGAAAAAGGCGTTCTCCCTGAGCGACCAATGACCTTTGTTTTTTCAGACAACTACCCTCCTTTTAGTTGGAAAAATGAAGAGGGCAAGGTGACAGGTGTATTACCTAGCTACTTAGAAGCGATATTGGGGGAAATGATGGGGGTGAAACTTAACTTCGAGGTTTATCCATGGTCCAGAGGGCAGCTATACGTCGAAGAGGGGGTTGTAGATGCCTTGTTTACCATTCCTACCGAGAAAAGACGCACGTATACCGAAATCAGCCAATACCCGCTTTTTGTTAGTGATTTCTATATCTATACCGGGGTCAATAATCCAAATCGGCCAATATTGTCCAAAGTAAGAAATTTAAAAGAGTTAAAGGCGTATGAGTCGTTGCTACATGTTTATATTCATGGGAGTGGTTGGCATGGGGCCAGTTTGGCTGGTGTAAAAAACTGGCGAACAGTTGATAATTCAACCCATATTATTAATCTGCTTTTTATGAATAGAGTTGATGTCTATCTGGAACAATCCGTATTGATGAATTATCAAGTGAGATTGTTGGGGTTCGAAGATAAAATCGTTGAAATCAGTACCTCGATGGGTAAAACCAGTTGGCATTTATGTATTGGCAAAAAGTCTCCTTTTACAAAAATACTCCCTGAGTTAAATCAATTGATGAAGCGTCTAAACGAAGACGGATCGTTGGAAACGATCAAAATTCAAATCTTCAACCAATATCAATAAGTTGATCTCGCTATACTGGATTCGACCAGTTGCTAGTCGTGGAAGATAGACCTATCGGTTTGCCACCATACTGACCGTTATGATTTTAAAGGAGCAGTTGATCTATACTCTCCCAACCGCTTGGCTCATAAAACAATAACAGGCATAATCGCGCACCTTGTTGGCGATTAAGCGGGTATAGCAGTGGAATTATTAAAACTCGAGTTCTTGGGTAAAAACCTACGTTTAGAGGGCTCGATGGCAGGCTGGCAACAGCTTTTCTGGGGGGATGTGCTGGTATCTGAAATTGCTGCATCGGCCAATGATTCAGTGCCGCGTGTACATCACTTTGAGATGCAGTTAGTCAATGTTCCAGCTAACTCTCAGGCACCTGAGTCCAGTGAAACAGAACAGGCGGGCCATACGGTTGAGCAGGTGCAATGTCGTCTTGAAGTCGACCTTCAATGGCAGCCGTTTAATATTCAATATCGTGTGCTGATTAATGGGCAAGAGTGCGCGACAGGTGAACGGAATAGTAAAGATATTGAACAACAGGTGCCGGAACGCCTTGTAACAACTAAAACAAAGTTGAGTCTGGTTGGCCTCGCTTCGTTAGGTCTGAAGCTACTGAAAAGTGCCAAGGTGATTAAAGTGGTACTGGCCGGGGCCAGTTTGGCGGCTTATTCCTGGTTCTTCTCGTTTCAGTTTGCTATAGCGTTGTTAGCCTGCTTGGTATTTCATGAGTATGGCCATATTCGTGCTATGAAGTACTTTAATATGCCGACAAAAGGTATCTATTTAATCCCATTTATTGGGGGGATGGCGCTCACCGATGGCAAGATCAACACCCGCTGGCAGGATGTGGTGATCTCCATTATGGGGCCGTGTTTTGGCCGGGGTATGTCTCTGTTGTGCGTTCTGGGTTATTGGCTCACAGATAATCTGTTTTTTGCCGGTCTTGCCACTTTTAATGCGCTGCTGAATATCTTCAATTTATTGCCTATTTTACCGCTTGATGGTGGGCATATTCTAAAAAGTGTGACTTTTTCGATGAACAGTAAGGTAGGGCTGGTAGTGTGCGTGCTGGCTGCGGCCTTTGGGGTATGGCTCAGTTATAGCTTAGGTTTGGCACTGCTCGGATTTCTGCTGTTTATTGGCAGTATTGAGATTTTTTTCGAATGGCGGGGCCGCCATCAAAGCCACCTCTTGCCCCTTGATCGCTATGGGCAGATTTTCACTACCGTTTGGTACGTCATTACCGTTGCGAGCTTTGTGGCAATCATCTGGTACTTTGCGGGTACAGGTGATGAACTGCTGAGCTTGCCATTGCAGATATTGCAAAGTTAAGGCGTGACTTCAGTTGGGTGATAAACCCCAGGGTCAACATTGGAATTGTACTCGGAATGGTTGGTTATGAAAAAACATACTTGGTTTCAGCTGGAAGCGCATCCGGAAGTTTATTATGGACAATATCTAGTTCCCAATTTTATCTCCAATTCGGTGGCTATCAGGTCATCTGAAAATCATTGGGTGTTGATTAGTCCGGGAGAGAAAATGCTGGATAACTGGCCTGAGGAACGGGCAACCAAAGAGACCAACATCAGCATTATCTTTCCAAATTCGTTTCACTACATGGGCGTTAAGGCCTGGTTAGAACAGTTTCCTGAGGCGACTCTGTATGCGAGCAAAAAAGCCAAGCGTAGACTGGATCGAAAAGGTTTTAGCAACATACTTGCCTTAGAGAAACATCAGCCTGAGCTCCCCGAAGGATACCAGGTACTATTCCCACCGGGGCACCGGGGAGGTGATGTCTGGATTTCAAAGCAGGGTAACGAAGGCAACAACCTATGGGTCACCTGTGATAGTTTTTTAAACTACGATCGAGTTTCTAATCAACCGATAGCGCGCACAATGCAAACGTTATTGGATGCGGCTCCGGGGCTGAAAATCAGTCAGGTGATCAAATGGCTGCTATTGGATGGAAAAGCCGCATTTAAACCTTGGGTTTTGAGTCAGTTGGAGAAAGACAAACCTGCTATTTTGATACCCAGCCATGGTGAGGTTGACCGTGATGTAGAACTTACAAAAAGACTACGGGAATTAGTAGAGTCCAGGCTTTAAACTTAAACATTTCAATGAGGCAAAAGCCCTAGTAGGGCAGAGTGCTTACATTTACATTTAAAGTTATCTATAGTGAACTCCTTTTCAGAGATAAAAGAAGTACATAATAAAAACCCAACAATTCGTAGTTCAAGGGAAACTGATAATGAAACGAATGAACATACTGGACGCATCTTGGCTTGCCGTTGACTCAGATGAAACCCCCATGCATGTGGGTAATCTGCAGATATTTTCTTTGCCGGAGAACGCATCAGAGACCTACCTCAGGGATGAAGTCAGTAGAATGAAATCTATGGGTGACATCGTTGCCCCATGGAATCTTAAACTCGCCAACCCTGGTCATCTGGGGCGCATCCTGAAACCGTCATGGATTAACGATCCCAATGTCGATTTGGATTACCATGTCCGTCACTCTGCGCTACCCAAACCTGGAGGGGAGCGTGAGCTTGGCATACTGATTTCCCGTTTGCACTCTAATCATCTTGATTTTAAGAGACCGCTGTGGGAATGCCATATTATTGAAGGGCTGGAAAACAATCGGTTTGCTATCTATACCAAAATGCACCATTCGTTAATTGATGGTGTTAGTGGTGTACGCCTATTACAACGTATTTTGTC
>JBFKTM010000321.1:0-4512 GCA_041636295.1 Oleiphilaceae bacterium | reverse complement strand
CCAAGCCTCTGTGAAATATATAAAAGACGCCGAGAAACAGTCACCAAATGCCCCCCAGTTGTGGCTCTGGAAGGCTCAACTTGCTCAATTGCAAAAGAAATGGCCCGAAGCTGAAGAAGCTTATATAAAGGCGCTCGAAGATATCGGCAGTTTCGACATTATGACCTTCGAGAAGTACAAGACGATTTCAGACCTGGTACTTGTACTTCGAGAGCAAGGAAAAGCTGCAGAAGCATTTGTTTATGAAGAGGTGCTTGCCAAATCAAGCCCTGGGACAATTAAAAGCACCTATATGTCTGCGGTTAAAAACTTTCAAGAGGGTAATTTCCTCAAAGCCGAAGCAGACCTCGAATCCATTCTTGACCAAGCTCCAGGCCATGCGGAAAGTGGTTTACTACTGGGTATAACAAAGTATTACCTCGGTAATTTTGAAGAAGCCGAAAAACTGTTAACCACCTATTTACAAGAAGGTGGATCAATTGAAGCGAGCAAGGTACTAGCAGCCACCAAATTAAAGTTGCAACAACCTAACGCAGCAAAAGAGATTCTTTCAGGGCTTGATAAGCCTAAAGATGACCCACAATTACTAGCATTATTTGGTGTTGCCTCACTAGCCTCAGGAGATACCACTACAGGGCTTGAATATATCAACAAGTCTTTAGCGCTCAATCCTGAAAACTCTGAACTTCGTTTAAAGCTTGCCAATTATTACATCAAGACAGGCCAAGCCGATAATGCGATTGCAGAACTTAAAAAAGTAAACTCATCTTCTGCTGATATTCACAAAGCGAACCTTCAACTAGTAGCGCTCTATTCAATGAATAACAAAGAGTCTGCTGCAAATGCGCTCATTGCTGACTGGAAACAAGCGCATCCTAAAATCGTAGAACCTCTGATTGCAGAAGCAGGCATCGCCACATACAAAAAAGAGTATGATAATGCCGAATCAATACTTAACCGAGCCATTAAGAGTGACCCGAAAAATGTCGTCGCGCTAGTTAATCTTGCAAAGGTTCAAGTTAAGCAAGGCAAACCTTTAAATGCTCTGAACTCGCTTGAATCCGCGATTACGATCAAGCCTGAAGAAATTGCCATCCTCACTCACTACCTGTCCCTGACTTCAGGTGCCAACGCTGATGACCGTGCATTATCATTTTTAGCCAAGCAATCAGACCTCCACCCTAACGCCAAACCTTTGAAATTAGCGAAAGCCGAGGTCTATGCCAGAAAAGGTGATATTAAACAGGCACTCACCATTACAAATAAGCTTGCCTCCGAAGCCAAAGAAGGCAACGAATTACAGCCTGCCATCGAAGCAATCTACAGTATCGGTGTTCAGACTTCACTTAAGAATGGTGATACAGACGACGCCTTCCGCATCGCCAAAGAAGCCAGACAAGCGATGCCAAACAGCCTAAAGATCGGTTTATTGCTTGCCAGTGCGCAACTTAAACAAAATAAGGGTGACGATGCTTTTGCTACATTAAGAGAATTGAAGATAGAGCATTCTGATTCCGAGGTGCCTTATGAATACGAAGGCGACTACTATACTCGTACTGAAGATTTCTCTCGTGCCGCTGATGCCTATATGTTAGCCAAGGCCAAAAATGCTAACGAGCGCCTAAACCTTAAGATATATAGCAGCCTAAAAGCCGACAAAAAAAGTGTTGAATCACTTAAACACCTCAACAACTGGAACAAAGAGTTCCCGAATAGCCCAAGACCATTGTCGTTATTGGCACTACACCACCAACAGCAAAACGAAAAAGTTAAAGCCATTGAGTACTATGAGCGCGTAATAAAAATAAACGCTAATGATGTTGTGTCATTAAACAACCTCGCCTGGCTCTACTTTGAAACCAATAATGCCGCAGCAGAGACAATCGCCAAAAAAGCATTCGACCTTAAACCAGACTCAGCTGCGGTGGCGGATACGTATGGCTGGATACTATTTAAGAACAACCGAGTTGCAGAAAGTGCCGAAGTGCTAAAAAGAGCTTATGAACTCGCTCCTGAATCTCAGGAGATCGCCCTACATTTAGCTGAAGTTTATGAGGCTCAAGGGAATATCGCTGACTCAGAAAAAATAAGGTCATCCTTTAACTAAATCAACACTTAAAAGGCGCTACAAGGATGTCCATTAAGAAAGGCGGCAGTACGGTTATACTCGGTATTTCCGCCTTCTATCATGACTCAGCAGCCGCTCTTATTGTTAATGGCGAGATAGTATCAGCCGCCCAAGAGGAGCGCTTTACCCGTATAAAGCATGACGCGCAATTTCCGTCACGTTCCATACAGTTCTGCCTAGCCTCTGCCGCTATAACGTTCTCCGATATAGACCATGTCGCCTTTTATGACAAGCCTCTGCCCAAATTTGAACGGCTGTTAGAGACCTACCTTTATACATCACCAAAGGGGTTAAAGTCCTTTGTTAGATCCATGCCCGTCTGGTTAAAAGAAAAGCTATTTCTTAAATCGACACTTAGAAAAAATCTAAGCATTTTTGATAAGGCTCACAGCAAAGATGTGCCGCTGCTTTTCTCAAGCCATCACCAGGCACATGCAGCCTCCGCCTTTTATCCCTCCCCTTTCGAAGAAGCCGTTATTCTCTGCCTTGACGGGGTTGGCGAATGGGAAACATCAACCCTGTGGAAAGGTGCCGGTAACAATATTCACCCCCTAAAACAGATTAACTTCCCACATTCGATTGGTTTACTCTATTCGGCATTTACCTATTACCTGGGGTTTAAGGTTAATTCGGGCGAATACAAAATGATGGGGCTGGCACCCTATGGGGTTCCCCACTATGTCGACATCATAAAATCCAACTTAATTGATATTAAAGAGGATGGCTCTTTCCGACTCAACCTGAGGTATTTCGATTTTTGCACCGGTTTAAGAATGATTAACCCAGCATTTTGCAGTTTATTTAACCAACAAAATCGCGAACCGGAATCCGAACTAACACAGTTTCATATGGATATCGCAGCATCCATACAACAAGTAACTGAGGAAATCATTTTTAAACTGGTAAACCACGCGGTATCCCTTACACAAATAACAAACCTTTGCTTGGCGGGAGGCGTCGCACTGAACTGTGTCGCCAATGGAAAAATAATCAACAACACACTCGCTCAAAAAATCTGGATTCAACCAGCTGCTGGCGATGATGGTGGCGCTCTTGGTGCAGCGTTAGCCGCTTACCATCAGCATTTAGATAACGTACGAAAGAAACCATTAACAAGAATCCAGGGCACATCCGATGAGAAAAAAATCTCCCTAGATCAAATGAAAGGAAGCTATTTGGGGCCAGACTTTACGCCAGAATCGATCTACGAAGTGCTTAATTCTTTTAACGTAACTTACACAAAACACTCCTCCTCGGAAATCATAGCGGAAACATCCAGGCTTTTGGCCAACGGGAACATCATTGGCTGGTTTCAGGGGAGAATGGAATTCGGACCCCGCTCCCTGGGAAATCGCTCTATTCTCGCAGATCCCCGCTCCGTTGAAATGCAATCCAAACTTAATCTTAAGATTAAACAGCGAGAATCTTTTCGTCCATTCGCACCCGCAGTTCTTAGGGAAAAAGTTTCTGACTATTTTGACACTGCCGATGAAAGCCCCTATATGCTGCTTGTTAGTAATGTAAAACACGAACAGAGGCTGCCCGTAACAAATAAAAAAAACACGGGTTTACTTAGACTAAAAGAAAATCGTTCAACAATCCCGGCAGTCACCCATGTAGATTATAGCGCCAGGGTTCAGACTGTAGACGGCATACATAACCCATTATTTTATGATTTATTAAATGCCTTCGAGCAACAAACCGGTTGTGCTGTATTGGTCAATACCTCGTTCAATGTAAGAGGAGAACCCGTTGTCTGCACACCGGAAGATGCCTTAAGCTGCTTCATGAGAACCGATATGGACTACCTTGTTATCGGTAATGTAATTATCGATAAGATGGCCCAAACACCACAATTAAAAGCAGCCTTCAGCGAAATTCAATTCAAACCAGATTAATGGCAGCCCAAATTAAACAATGAAAACATCAAAAGCTGAAACCCTATTTACGATCTTTATTAGTCAGGCAGTGTTACTACCAATTTACATCGGCGCAGCTATAAGCCCACTTCTTTCATCTGCAATGGCATTGGTATCAGCCTCATTGCTCGTCACCATACTTACATACCCAACACTACCCAAAGCGCTATACCGGTGGTGGTTGGCATTTTCCGAGATATTTGCAAAAATCAACTCCACAGCAATATTGGCGACAGTTTACTGCTTACTTATTGTCCCTTTTGGTCTGGTTCTACGAGTTATCACAAAAGACCCATTATCACGAAGCATAGAACCAAACGCTCAAAGCTACTTTATTGATAGCCCACCAATCAACGGCATGGAGAAACCTTACTAATGCTTGAACTCATAAAAGATCTTTATGGTTTTCTGAGATTAAGAAAGAAGCTATGGATGGCCCCCATTATCATTACGCTTCTTCTGCTT
>JBFKTM010000320.1:0-4519 GCA_041636295.1 Oleiphilaceae bacterium | reverse complement strand
GCTCTGTTGAGGAAGAGCGTGAACTCTATAAAAAGGCAATCGACAGCTATGAAATGATTGTTGGTGCAGGCATTTACTTCAACCGTATTGATGAACTTCTGTATCAGACTGCAAAGGCCTATGATCTAACCGGACAGTACGAAAAATCTTTAAGAAGCCTTGAACAGTTAGTTGGTCTGTACCCCAATTCTCATTTGGCGGTTGAAGCACAATTCCGGGTCGGCGAAGCATACTTTTCTTTAGGGGGGTACGCAAAAGCTGAACGTGCATATAAGAAATCGCTTTTAAATGGAGAGAGTACTCATTTTTATGATAAAGCCGTTTTTATGTTGGGGTGGTCGCAATTTAAACAGGAAAAATATAATGAGTCCGGAAAGACCTTTGTAAGCGTTCTTGACACTCTGAGTAAGGTGGCGGAAGAAAAGGGTACCACCTTGCTAGAGCTTGGGGGTATTGATGGAGAAACGGTACGCGATACGCTTAGAGTGATGAGTATTACTTTTTCTTATAGCCGTGGTGCTGACGGTATAGATGCCTTGATAGATCAGGTTGGGGATCGCAACTATGCCTTTTTACTCTATCAGCGTCTGGCCGCTTTCTATCTCGCGCAAGAGCGGTATGAAGATAGTGCAAGTGCTGCGCGGGCCTTTATTAAACGATATCCAAATGAAGCCAAAGCGCCTCTCATATCACAGGCAATTATCAAGGCTTATGAAGAAGGGCGTTTCCCGCTAAAGGTCTGGCAAGAGAAAGAGATCTTTGTTGCCAGTTATGGGCTTTCTTCTACAGCAGAGCGAAACTGGATCTCAGAAAATAATTCAGAGGTTAAAGGGTGGCTTAGAGGGTACCTGGATGAACTATCCCATTACTATTATGTATTAGCGCAAAAAGACGTTAACAAAGGCAATCAGCGCGCACTTAGCTTAAAAGCCGCAGATTATTATCGTCAGTTGGTTGAACTCTTCCCTGCTGATGAAAGGATTGGGGAGTTTGCCTTTCTGGCTGGCGAGTCTTTTAGTCGAGCCGATGACATCGAATTAGCCATAAAAGATTTCGAGTACTCTGCATACAAAGCGGGCCGTCACCAATATGCTTTGGAAGCGGGTTATGCCGCAATACTCGCACACAATGAACTTAAACGTCGTAATAGTTCAGAAACCATAGAGCAGCAGCGCCAACGAATCGATAGTGTGAGAATGTTTGCCGAGCACTTTCCAGATGATGAGCGGGTACCGGTTATATTAAACGATGTTGCCAATGAATTCCTTCAGGGTGACCGTTTTATGGATGCCAGAGATATGTCTCAAGCCGTTCTAGATCATCCACTTGCAACTAAAAAAGTTAAGCGATCCAGTTGGCTTGTTAATGGCCACGCCTATTTCCAGTTGCAGCAATATCAGTCAGCTGAGCACTCTTATAGTATGGCGCTGTCATTAATGGGGAACGACTCTGAGGCTGTCGAAACGTTGCGTGAGCGTATCGCTGCTTCGATTTATCGCCAAGGGGAGATCGCGGTAGCGTTGGGTCAGCGGCAGCAAGCCGTTGATGAGTTTCTGCGGCTGGGGCGTGTTGTACCCACGTCTCGGATTCGATCTAATGCTCAGTATGATGCGGCAACGCAACTGCTTGAGCTGAAACAGTGGCGAAAGGCTATTGTTGTACTGAAACAGTTTCAAAAAGAATACGCCGATCACCCTCTTACGGAGAATATCCCCGAAAAGTTAGTTTATGCTTATCTTGAAAATGGTGACAAACTCCAAGCGGCCGAACAATTGTATGTACTTAGTGAGAAAACCGATGATCTTGAGCGTTCTAGACTTGCTCTGTATCAGGCAACGGAACTCTACGCTGAAGCAGGAGTAAAAGACCGTTCTGTTGATCTCCTAAAACGATATGTTGAAAAGTACGTTACGCCCTTTGATTTATATATTGAAGCGCACCAAAACATAGCGGACTACTACAGTGAGCAGCAGAAAACAGAGCAGCGAGATATATGGCTCAGTAAACTAATTGATGCCGATGAAAAAGCAGGAAAGGCGCGAGATGACCGTTCCAGGTATCTCGCCGCTCAGGCACTTATGGTACTGGTCCAAGACGACCTGGATAGATTTCGATCAGCAACACTCACCTTACCCCTTAAACGGTCACTTAAAAAGAAAAGTGCACTGTTAAAGCGAATTGTTCAGCAGCTACAGCAGGTACCTTCGTATGGAATCGCACCACTGACCACGGAAGCGACGTTCAAACTAGCAGAAGTCTATCGGCAGCTGGGTAGCGACATTATGACTTCGGAAAGACCGTCATCGCTTGATGAGTTGCAACTGGAGCAATATGAAATTTTACTGGAAGAGCAGGCATATCCCTTTGAAGAGAAGTCCATCGTTGTTCACGAAATTAATATCGCAAGAACCAAAGATGGTATTTATGATAAGTGGGTTAAAGAAAGTTATCGTACGTTAAGTACAATAGTTCCAGCACGTTATTTGAGAAACGAAAAGTTAAGTAGTTATGATCGAAACATACATTAACGTAAGGAACAAAAAAATGTTACAACGTGTCATTATCACTAGTCGCAACGGTGTGTTGTCACTACTTCTGGTAATGCTCGCAGCATGCTCTGGCGTCTTCGTTAAAGAGCCATTGGACGGTGATAATGTGTTGATCACAGATGTTAACGCTTCTATTGACCGATCTTTAGCCACAAATCAGATTGAACCAAGCGTCATCACAGAGTATCAGCAAGCGATTGATATGCTTGAGCAAGGTCATTTGCGTGAGGCGGATCTATTGCTATCCAATGTTGTTGAAAAACACCCGGATCTCTCGGCACCGCTATATAATCTTGGTGTAATATCTGAAGAACTAGGTGATCATGAAAAGGCTGTTCGATTCTATAAGCGTGCTCTGGAAGCGGATAGCAACTATTATCTGGCACTTAATAATCTCGGTGTCATAGCTCGATCGGATGGGAAATTTCAGGACGCCTTAGATTACTATTTAAAAGGTTTGCAAGTCGCCCCTGATAGCTCTGAACTTCATTACAATCTTGGGGTATTACATGAAATTTACCTTCACGATTATGAAAAAGCAGTTGAATACTATGAGCGCTATTTGAGTCTGGCTGGGTCCGAAGCCACTATAGGTGCTGAAAAGAATGTTATTCAGAGTTGGATAAATGATCTAAAGAGGCGGTCTCAATGAGTGCTCAAGCAATCCAAGTGGTCAGTCTTTGGGTGGGGATCATTGGATGGCTCTTTTGGGGCGCAGTGAGCGCAGCTGAAAATGCGCAGGTGGAAGTGGAAGGTATGAGTGTGATGGGGAGTAACGAGCAGCCGCAGGTACTGTATATTGTTCCCTGGCAGCCACCTTCTTATCAGAAGCGAACACAACATCCGCCTAACAACGAGTTATCAGATATTCTCAAACCCATTGAACCCTTGTTTCATAAGGAAGATTACTCTTTTAGGAAGAAACTTGAGGTAAATGCTCACTCGCTAAAAAATAGCGAGTAATCAGAAGCTTTTAGAGTTACTGAGGCAATACTAACTTATTAATGTTTAAACTATTTTTTATATGGAGTGTGTAAGGATATGACTGATACGGTAGTTCGTTTTTTTCAAGAAGGTGGGATGTTCATGTATCCTATTGCTATCGTACTTGTATTAGGCGTCGCTATTGCCATTGAGCGGTATGTTTACCTGAGTCTGGCGAAAAACGCGAATAGAAGTGCCTTTGACAAAGCGATACTCCCTTTACTTAAAAAGCGCGAATATAAACATGCACTTAAATTTTCAAATGACTCTGCTACCGCAATTGCTGCAATTATGGGAGCGGGCTTAAGTCGCTTGATGAATAATCAGAAGCGAGAGGATATTGAGTATGCCATGGAAGAAGGGTTAATGGAGACGTTACCCCGGTTGGAAAAGCGAACACAATATTTGGCCACATTGGCAAATGTTTCTACACTGCTTGGACTTCTTGGTACGATCATTGGGCTAATTGCAGCATTTACCGCTGTTGCAAATGCTGACCCTGCTGAAAAAGCCTCCTTATTGTCTCAAAGTATCTCTGTTGCAATGAATACGACCGCTTTCGGTTTGATGTCAGCAATACCCCTTCTGTTATGTCATGCAGTATTACAGACTAAAACCAATGAAATTGTTGATAGTTTTGAAATGGCTGGCGTCAAATTTCTTAATATTATTTCCGAACAACCTTCTCTTAATAAGGACTGATGAATTGCTATCTAATAGCAGTCGGTAATATCTGAGTCTGCAATTGTGCAGAGAAAGGAATAGTCAAAAAGAAAGGTTGTATGAGACGGAAACACAGAAAATTACACACAGAACCTGAACTTGATATAACGGCGTTTATGAACCTGATGATCGTTCTGGTGCCTGTTTTATTACTTAGTATGGTGTTTGCGCATACCAGTATTTTAGATCTCAATTTTCCTTCGGGGTCTGACTCCTCAAGCGAGGAAAATAAAAATCTGCAAATACAGGTCATCATTAGAGAG
>JBFKTM010000319.1:0-4535 GCA_041636295.1 Oleiphilaceae bacterium | reverse complement strand
TTCAGGCACAAGATCCCTTTCATTTTCGCACTACGCTTACCCTATAACGTCCTTTTAATACCAAGCTGCAGAGTGACGGTGGCAGGTCTTTGAGGCATGGTTGTTTAAAATTACAAGGAGTAGGCCGGTGTTTATGCCCAATAATCAGCGTATTAGCTACCGCTCATGTCGGGTTAAAACCCGACCTACTTTTATCTGGCCAGGCGCTAGCTGGCCTTTTTAATATCAATATGTTTCACCTCTGCTTTGGGCAGTGCCTTGCGAGGAATCGTGACGGTTAGAATACCGTTATCGAAAGAAGCATTAATGTTTTCCTGCATGGCGTCTTCGGGAAGTGAGAGCACCCGCTCAAACTGTCCGTATGACCGCTCAACTCGATAGTACTCCTTGTCTTGCTCCTCTTTCTCACGTTTCTTGGAGCCTCTAATTATCAAGGCATCATTGGCAAGATCCAACTCGACTTCGTTTTCCTTAATGCCAGGCACTTCAACGGTAATGGTATAGGCTTTGTTATCAGCCGCTATATCGACATTGGGTTTCAGCACATCTTCTTTTTCCAGCCTGAAGGGGCTTTCGCGCATTGAAGTGAGTCCAAAACCCCGGAACGCTTCATCAAACAGGCGTTCCATATCACGATGCAGTTGCACTACAGGATTCAAAAAACCTTCCTGATCTGCTGACTGCCAGATTGACAGCGGCTTCCCTCCACCACTAGACCGTTCTTCATGTCTAACCCAATTCCAGGGATTGAATTTTTTAAGTTCCATCGCTAACCCTCCTCGACTAACGTCTTTTTTCGGGTTACTGAAAATGCTGAGGCAGCATTATGATTACCTTCAACACCATCATACAGATAGAACAACCACTCATCGCTGAGCACCTATCTTCAGTTACAGATAGTAGTTGCTGAAAAGGGAAATTCAACCATACCGTTAAGACCGTTTACACTTAATAAAAACAGGGTTAATAGCCCGTTTAACTATGCCGGAAACAACCTCTTAAACATTACAACCTTACCATCAGGGCTGACGTTAATACTGTTTTCACATACAATTTGTCTCATCGCCGTGACAACTATCAAAGCCATTATTATGCTCGCACATAAGCTGACAACACCCTGTTTTTTATCACTTCTCTTTTGCCTGTTTTTTGCGGGCTGTGCCAGTTGGTATCAAACCGATTACGATGCCCGGTACGGGCCGCAAATGACCAAAGAACGAGGCTTAAGCTGGAGCGAGTTTCAGGGGCGGGCGCAGCGGGGACAAGTATCCTTTCTAAAAGATGTTAAACCCATTCTCGACGCTCGCTGTGTTGTCTGCCATGCCTGCAATGATGCCCCTTGCCAGTTAAAACTTACCTCGTTTGAGGGGATCGACCGAGGCGCTTCCAAGTCGCTGGTTTATGATGGTGCACGCCTGACCTCGGCACCGCCCACCCGCTTGTTTATTGATGCAAAATCGACCGATGAATGGCGGCAGAAAGGCTTTCATCCGGCGCTTAACGAACGCTCCAACATCGTTGACGCCGAACTGTTGGGTTCGTTAATGTTCCGGGTACTGAACCAGAAGCATATCAACCCTCTCTCTGAGCCGGGAAATAACCCACAACCACTGCCTGACAGTTTTGACGTCAGCATTAGTCGCAGCCAGCAATGTCCAACCATTGAAGAGTTTGACTATTTCGAGCAGCACAATCCGCTCGCCGGGATGCCCTACGGGCTGCCGGGCCTGAATAGCAGCGAGTTCTCAACAATCGGCCGCTGGCTGGCGGAGGGAGCCAAATTTGAACCTGCCTTGCCGCCATCTGAGCAGGCTCAGCAGTCGGTCAACCAGTGGGAGGCCTTCCTCAATCAACCGTCATTAAAACAACAGCTGGTGTCACGCTACCTCTATGAGCACCTGTTTCTGGGTCATCTGTATTTCAAAGACCACCCACCGCGGGAGTTTTTCCGTATCGTTCGCTCCTACACCCCTACCGGAGAGGCGATTGACGAGATTCCAACCGTTAGGCCTTATGATGATCCGGGCACGACGCAGGTCTACTACCGCCTGAAGCCGGTTCACTCCACCATTGTCGACAAGACACACCTGGTTTACGAGCTCAGTGATGAGCGTATGGCCCGCTATCAAGCGCTGTTTATTACACCGGACTATAAGGTTGAATCGCTCCCATCCTACGAGCCCAAACAGGCGTCAAACCCCTTCAGCACCTTTGCCGCCATTCCGGCAAAGTCAAAATATAAGTTCCTGTTGGACGAGGCACAGTTCTTTATTGGGGGATTTATCAAAGGCCCGGTCTGCCGTGGGCAGATTGCCTTGAACGTCATCGACGACCACTTCTGGACCCTGTTTCTCGATCCGGAAACCGACCCTCTCAGTCAGGACTCGGCCTTTCTCACTCAACAAGCCAAAAACCTGCAACTGCCCGCTGCCAGTGAAGACACTCTGCGCCCCTCACGTATCTGGTTTAAATACGCGAATGCCCAAAAGCGCTACCGGAAAGCCAAAAATCAATATCTTGATCAACAATATAACGGCGGCCTGGAAAGTAGCCTCAACAGCCTGTGGAATGGCAGCGGTAGTTATCGCGATCGTTTGAACGACAACGCCGCCCTCACTATTTTCAGACATTATGATAGTGCCACGGTGGTAAAAGGCTTTGTCGGCAGCGAGCCGAAAACCGTCTGGGTGCTGGACTATCCGCTGTTTGAGCGGATTCACTATCTGCTGGTTGCCGGCTTTAACGTCTACGGCAACCTGGGGCACCAGCTCTCTACCCGACTCTATATGGACTATCTGCGGATGGAGTCTGAAAACAATTTTCTCAACTTCCTGCCGATTGATCAGCGCAAACCAACCCGTGATAGCTGGTACCAGGGGGTAGGGGCCGAGATCGTAAACTATTTTGACAACCCGCTGACCGGAACGGAACGGGAGACCCGCATCAGTTTCCAGAGCCAGGAGGTGAAAAGCGAGCTGTTAGCGCTGGTTGAAAACCACCTCAGCGGCCTGCCGTTAACCGACCCTCTCAACCGCTGCCAACAGGCGAACTGCGCTCCATCCGAGGCATCCGCTTTCGAACGGCGTATTCAACCTGCACTGCGGCAGCTGGCCCGTATTACAGGCACCCGGCTCAGCATCATTCCTGACCTGGCTTATCTGAAAATAGCATCGGCAAATGCAGCCGAGCAGGCCATGAGTTACTCGCTGGTACATAATCGGGCCCATACCAATATCTCCTTCATCATTGGTGAAGACGCCAGTCTGGCACCGGAAAAGGATACCCTGACCCTGGTTCGCGGATTTATTGGTAGCTACCCCAATTTCTATTTTCATGTTCAGGAAGAGGCGCTACCCGACTTTATTCAACAGCTAACCAATATGGATACAGCCGAAGATGAAGAGCGCTTTATTCAAGCCTATGGCGTAAGAAGAACCGATCCAGAATTTTGGCAGTTTAATGACTGGTTTAATAGTGACTATCGACAGCTTGCGCCGGTTCAGGCAGGGTGGTTTGATCTGAATCGCTATGAGAATAGATAAACGTCATCCTGCGGCTTGCAGGATGACGAAGATTACAGAGGTATTGTCCTAACTCACGTAGACCGGACCAATACCGACCCCCCACACAATGACACTGATCGCCAGCAAACCAACCAGCATAACCAGCCCCACCGTCAGCACCGAGGTGGCAAACATAAAGCCACGCTCTTCGGGAATTTTCATCAGAATCGGTAAGCCTTCATAGAGCAGGTAAACCGAATAGGATACCGCGGCTACTCCTGCCAGCATGTTAAGCCAGAGTACCGGATAGACCGCAACCAGCCCAACAATCAGCATTGGCGTCGCGGTATACGCCGCAAGTATCACCCCGTTATGGGCCTGCTCCCCCACCCCGTAGGTGGTGGCAAAGAAGTCGATAAATCGACCAATCAGATAGATGCCTACCAGCATGGCAATATAAAATAGTATACAGAGTTGCAGGGCACTGCTCGTGGTTAACTTAACAACGTCGCTGCCTCCCACCTGCCAGCCTACCTGGGTGGTACCAAAGAAAGCGGCCACAGCCGGAATCAGTGCCAGAATAAAAACATGCGAGAGGTAGAGTTTACTGACAGACTCATGCTCTTCACGGATTGCTTCCCACTCTTGATCTGGATGGGTCAATAGCCCAACAGTATGTCCTAAACTCATAACGAAACTTCCTCTATTTTGTTTTTATAAAGGTGCTTTTTAAGTGTTGGAAACTTGATCAATTTAGTCAAGAAACTGGTTAAAATTTGATCTTTTAAAAAAACTTCTCTTTAGCGTTAAAGGCAATAAGGGGCGATTGACAATTATGAGCTATGTCAGCTGCCTAGCAATTGTGGCGACCCGTTCTGCCAGCGCCATGATGGCCCCGTGAAGTCGTTCATCTTTCAATGAACCATCCTCAGAAAACGCCCCCTGTGCTAACGGAACCGCCCTTTGATCAGGCAGCGTGAAGCATCCGATGCCATCCAGAATAGCCCGCACATGATTAAGGCCCCGTAGCCC
>JBFKTM010000318.1:0-4541 GCA_041636295.1 Oleiphilaceae bacterium | reverse complement strand
TCAAGCCAGCGATGCACAAATTGGTGGCTTTCTGGTGGGGCTTCGCATGAAAGGTGAAACCATCGACGAAATCACCGGTGCAGCTCAAGTCATGCGGGAACTCGCGACCAAGGTCACCATCAGCGGAGAGCATCTGGTCGACACCTGTGGCACCGGTGGAGACGGCTCTAACCTGTTTAATGTCTCCACTGCTAGCGCCTTTGTTGTCGCCGCTGCCGGTGGCCAGGTCGCCAAACACGGCAACCGTAGTGTCAGCAGCAGTACCGGCAGTGCCGATGTACTGGAAGCAGCGGGAATTAACCTGGGCATCTCCGCCGATCAGGTGGCGCGCTGTGTTGAAGAGATTGGGGTTGGGTTTATGTTTGCGCCAGCCCACCATAGCGCTATGAAACATGCGATAGGCCCGCGTAAAGAGATGGGCCTGCGCACCATCTTTAATATGCTTGGCCCCATGACGAACCCGGCCGGTGTTAAAAATCAGGTAATCGGCGTATTCAATCAGTCGCTGTGCAAACCCATGGCCGAAGTACTGAAACGCCTGGGAAGCGAGCATGTACTGATTGTACATTCCGCAGACGGTCTGGATGAAATCAGCATCGCCAAAGAAACCCATATTGCCGAGCTTAAAGACGGTGAAATTACGGAATATACAATTAGCCCTGAGGATTTCGGAGTAGACCGCCAGAGCTTATCAGGCCTGAGTGTTGACAGCGCCGAACAGAGCCTGGGGTTAATAAAATCAGCCCTCGGCAAAGCGCATTCAGAGACCGCCAACAAAGCACGAGATATCATTACACTCAATGCCGGTGCCGCCATTTATGCGGCCAATCTGACTGACACATTGGCACAAGGCGTTACCATGGCCGCCGATGCTATTGGTAGTGGTTTGGCACTGGCAAAGATCAATGATTTGGCCAGTTTCACCACGATTTTTAAAGACTAGTACAATCTATAAAGGCTAGTACAATCTTTAAAAAGAGTAGTACGAGCTTTAAAAAGAGTAGGACGACCTTTAAAAGTAAAAGGCTTTACGCTATATCCACCGTTTAAATATAGGTTAATCGCAGTAATGACAACGCCAGATTCAACACCGACCATTCTGAAAAATATCGTTGCCCGTAAATGGCAGGAAGTTGAAGAGCGACAAAAAACACGCTCATTGGCCGATTGCAAGGCGATGGCCTTGGACCAGCCTCCCACCAGAGGTTTTGTCGATGCCATTGGCAACAAGCTGGAACAGGGGCTGCCGGCAGTCATTGCGGAGATCAAAAAGGCCTCGCCGAGCAAGGGAATCATTAGAGAGCACTTCGTCCCTGCCGAGATTGCCGAAAGCTATGAACAGGCGGGTGCGGCTTGTCTATCGGTACTCACCGACCGGGATTTTTTCCAAGGCCATGAAGACTACCTACAACAGGCTCGCGAGGCCTGCTCACTGCCAGTCATTCGTAAAGACTTTATGGTTGACCCCTACCAGATTTATGAGAGTCGCCTGATTGGCGGTGACTGTATTTTGCTGATAGCGGCCTGCCTCAGCAAGGGTCAGATGCAAGACCTCTCCGGGCTGGCAACAGAAATTGGCCTGGATGTATTGGTGGAAGTGCATAACGCTGAAGAGCTGGAACAGGCACTAACGCTAAATACCCGCTTACTGGGTATCAACAATCGAGACCTGCACTCGTTTGAGGTATCCCTTAACACCACCTATGACCTGCTTGACCGCATACCCGCCAATCGCATTGTGGTAACGGAAAGCGGGATCAACACCATTGATGATGTTCAACAGATGCAGCAACACAAGGTGAACAGCTTTTTGGTGGGTGAGTCATTTATGCGGGCCGACAATCCGGGTCAAAAACTTCAAGAACTCTTTTTCTAAATAGTTTTAGGCCACCGCATCCCGGTGGCCTCCTTTCTAAAGCACAACTCCCTTCACTAAACGAAACACTACTCAACTTTTTATATCTTCAGCTATAGTTAAAGGGTCGCAGTCGTCTAGCTCATTTTGCCCCATCCGATTTACTATCAGGTTTTGCCATTGTTATTTAGTAATTACATAAAGAACCTCTCCATGACGTTCAAAATCGTCATCATAATGTCATGCATTCTAGCGGGAGGCGTTGCGCTGTCAGATTGGCTGGTTTTTTCCAGTGCCAAACAGCTAATGCTGAATTCGACACTCAGCAATATGGAAAAAACACTGTCACTGGAGGTTGAACGCCTAACCCGGGAAATAGACCACACGCGAGAAGAAGCAATACAGCTGGCCAGATCTACCGATGTTAAAGGCTTTCTTCACGCTCGCCAGCACGGGAGCGAAGACGTTTCAACCCAATCTACAGAAGGAGAGTGGCGCAGCCGATTGGAAGAGAGCTTTGCACAGGCTATTGAAGCCCGAGGTCACCTGCAAATCCGCCTGCTGGACGTAGAAACAGGTATGGAACTGGTACGGGTCAACCGCCCAGAAATGGGGCTGATTCCAATCCCGGTCAGAGGAAGTGATTTGCAGTATAAGGGTGACACGGACTACTTCACTGCCGGCAAAAACTTAAAGAATGGTGTCATTTATCTTTCAGACATCACTCTGAATCGTGAAAATCAACAGCTGGTTGAACCTTATCAACCCACACAGCGTATGGTCGCACCGGTATTTTACAACGCTGAACATTTTGAAACTGGTGCCAGCCTATCCGTCTTGGAGCTTGCAGAACAACTCCGGCACTATGACCAACAGCGCACACTGGCGACCATGAGAATAGCCCAGTCGGGAAACCTCGTGTGGCAAAGCCGCTATCATCAAGCGATATCAACGTTAGATAAAGTGCTAAACAAGTTAGTGCTCCTGGCAGATGATGAAAGCCAGCAACCACGGGTACAGTTATCACAACTACACCTGCAACTTAAAGAAGCAGAGCTCCAGACGATTGATGCTGCCCATCAGGGACTACTCAACTACGCAACCCGGCAAATTATTGGTGATCACTACTGGACCCTCAAGCAAGCGTTTACCGACAGCCTGGAAAAAATTATTACCCTCCTGGAGGCGGAGTACATTGCGGATAACTACAAGGCCACTCCTAAAGCGCTGCTGGTAATCAATACCGATGCAAACACCTTACTTAATACGTTAGACGACGGCCAAAACGAATCCACTCTGCTGGTAAATAGCCGTGGACAGTACCTCCATCACCCCATACATGATAAACGTTGGCGATTTGAGAAAAATGGACAAGACCAAGGCATTCAAGCTGATGAACCTTGGGTATGGCAGTCCCTCCTGGAGTCTCACCCCCCCAAACTGGCTTTTGATGAACATAGAGAGCTTCACATTGTGGGTAAAGTACTGTTTGATAGTAATAATCGGGACCGCTTTCTCGGGCTGGTTCTAACCCAGCAGGAAGCGCAAGTGTTGAGACCCATTCAACGCTTTAGAGCCCAGTCAATCTACTCTTCCCTTGTGGCGATATTTTTATCCGCACTGGCAATAGCCCTTTTCACCCGACGCCAGTTAAAACCGATTTCCATGCTAACACAACAAGCGGAGGCCATAGCCAATAGCCAGAAATCACTGACACTGCATATTCCACAGGCCGAAGGGGAAGTTAAAACCATGGCTAAAGCCTTCGACACCCTGATTTCCCGGCTGCAAAAACAGACTCAGGAGGCCAATAATAATGCCTTGGCTGTCAACCAGTTGGCCACCACATTGGAACAGCGAGTCAACGAGCGTACAGCCGAGCTGGCGGCATCCACACAAAAAGCGGAGGCGGCCTCCATCGCCAAGAGCCAATTCCTCGCCACCATGAGCCACGAAATTCGCACCCCGATGAACGGCGTGCTCGGTATGGCACAGCTGCTAGATAAAAGTGAGCTGACGCCCCAGCAGCGCTACTATCTCAATACCATTAATCAATCTGGCGAGGCGCTTCTCAGTATTATTAATGACATCTTGGACTTTTCTAAAATTGAGGCAGGCAAGCTGGAACTTGAGCCGATTGAGTTTGACCTGGAGCATATCGCCCATGAAGCGCTACACCTGCTGGCGGCCAATGCCCATCAGAAAAACTTGGAATTGATCTTTCACTATGACGTTCATAGTCCTCGATATTTTAGAGGCGATCCTGGTCGAATTCGCCAGATACTGATCAACTTAGTTGGCAATGCCGTTAAGTTTACCGAGCAAGGGCATGTTCAACTCAATATCCACTATGGCGAGGGAGACAACGGATCAAACCAACTTCACTTTGAGGTCGCAGACACGGGTATGGGGATCGCCGAGGAAAAACAGTCGCAACTGTTTGATGTTTTTACCCAGGCCGATGCATCCACGACACGACGCCATGGTGGAACGGGTTTGGGGCTGGCCATCAGCAAGCGACTGATTGACCTGATGGGCGGCAATATCGGTGTAAAAAGTGCACCACACCAAGGCAGTCTGTTCTGGTTTAACTTACCACTAGAGGCCTGCCAGAGCCCCCCTGTACGGATGCAAGCCAAGCTTGATGGTATTAACACATTGATCGTTGATGATAATGAGATCAACT
>JBFKTM010000317.1:0-4553 GCA_041636295.1 Oleiphilaceae bacterium | reverse complement strand
TTCGCAACAAAAAGGTCGATGTTTTCTACATCGCCAATCTCTTCAAGCATTGTCAAAACGGCTTCGTTTGCGCCGCCGTGTGCAGGCCCCCAGAGTGCAGCAATACCGGATGCGATACAGGCGAATGGGTTGGCACCAGTTGATCCTGCTAAACGAACGGTTGAGGTTGATGCGTTCTGTTCGTGATCGGCGTGAAGCATGAATATGCGATCCATGGCTTTGGCGATAACAGGGTCAATCTCGTAGTCGCCACATGGAGTGCTGAACATCATGTGCAGGAAGTTTTCTGAGTAGTTTAACTCATTTTTCGGATAGACAAATGGCTGTCCAAGTGAGTACTTATGACACATTGCTGCCAGTGTTGGCATTTTTGCTACCAGTCTGAACAGCGCAATGTCGCGATGCTCCTGGTCGGAAAAGTCTTTGTCGTGATAGAACGCAGAAAGAGCGCCTACGACGCCGCACATGATCGCCATAGGGTGGGCGTCACGTCTAAAGCCATTGAAGAAATGGGTCATCTGGTCGTGAACCATGGTGTGCTGGCTCACAGTTTGACGGAATGCGTTGCTTTCTTCTTCGTTTGGAAGTTCTCCGCGAACCAACAGGTAGCATAGCTCTAAGTAGTCAGAGCTTTCAGCTAATTGCTCAATCGGGTAGCCGCGATGTAAAAGAACACCGTTATCGCCATCGATATATGTAATCTTGGATTCACAGGCCGCGGTGGAAACAAATCCAGGGTCGTAGGTGAATAAACCTTGCGCTACTAATCCGCGTACATCAATTACATCTGGGCCTTCAGTTCCGGAATAAACTGGGAACTCGACAGTAATGTCGCCCACCGATAACTGTGCTTTTTTATCAGTCATGGTGCTCTCCTATGTTCAGGTGCTATGCCAAAGTTCAATTATTACGCCAATGTGTAGGCTTGAGACGTAAAAACAGATCTATTATTGCAAATACATATTTTCTAGTCACGAGCATATAAACAAGTGCTAATTTTAAAGTCCAGGGGGTAAAGCGATCTATCAATCCCATTGTTTGATTTAAAAATGGAGCAGGTAGTATGCTTTAGTGCCCAATTTTGATGCATTGTTTAGCTGCAGCTCTTCAATGTGGTGCAGTCTTGCATCAAAAACGACTTAACTTGTTGTTTGGTCGTATATTTGTGCCATATAAGTGAATATGTCGGCGGGACAACTATAGAGATTGGGAGGAATTTGTCAATGCGAAGAGCGGATAAAGGACGGTTGTGAGATAAATACTTAACCAGTTTGTAATTTTGCTGACTTGTCTCTATAATCTCGTTCCCGGAAATGCCAGAGTTCGTTCTCACAGAGGGGCTATCCGGCCTTCCTAACGAAAAGCCTTTGTGCACTTCTCCTGTAAACTCGCCCTAGAAGGGCCAAAAAGAGTGTGAAGAAGCTGTGAATAGCAATAGACCTGTTAATCTAGATCTGACCAAATTTAGTTTTCCACTACCTGCAATCACTTCGATTATTCATCGTGTTACGGGCCTAGCTCTATTTGTTGGAGTTGCGTTCGTGTTATGGGCGTTTGAACTGTCCTTAAGCGGCGAAGAAGGGTTCAATGTCGTTAAAGACATTATGCAGGGTTTTCTGGCCAAGTTAATTCTCTGGGGAATTATCTCGGCATTGTTGTACCACTTGGTAGCTGGCATCAAGCATCTATTGATGGATATGGGTGTGGGTGAAACCTTAGAAGGTGGTAAGTTGGGGGCCAAGATTACATTGGTTGTCTCAATCGTATTGATTTTGCTAACAGGAGTCTGGATATGGTAGCCAGCATAACTAGTTTGGGTAGAAGCGGTTTATATGACTGGATGGTGCAGCGAGTAACTGCGGTTATATTGGCAGCTTATATTCTGTTTCTGTTAGGGTATTTTGTGGCCACTCCGGATCTAAGTTATACGGCTTGGAGTGGGTTGTTCGCTAGTACCGGTATGAAAATTTTTACCGTCATGGCTCTGGTTTCCCTTAGTGCTCACGCGTGGGTCGGTATGTGGACTATATCAACTGACTATCTGAAAAACGGAGTGGTTAGATTTCTGTTTCAGGCGTTTTGTGGTGGCGTGATGTTTGTATATTTCGTCTGGGGCGTTCAAATTTTGTGGGGACTGTAATCCATGTCTAAGCTTCGAACTCTTACTTATGATGCCATCGTAATTGGTGGTGGTGGCGCAGGCATGCGTGCTGCGTTGCAGTTAACTGAATCTGGTGTAAAAACAGCCTGTATTACTAAGGTTTTTCCAACTCGCTCCCATACTGTATCGGCTCAGGGTGGAATTACCTGTGCGATAGCGAGTAACGATCCAAACGACGATTGGCGTTGGCACATGTATGACACCGTTAAAGGGTCTGACTATATCGGTGATCAGGATGCCATTGAGTATATGTGTTCAGTGGGTCCAGAGGCGGTCTATGAGCTGGATCATATGGGGCTGCCGTTCTCTAGAACTGAAGAAGGGCGTATTTATCAGCGTCCATTTGGTGGTCAGTCAAAAGATTACGGGAAAGGTGGGCAGGCTGCACGAACCTGTGCTGCTGCGGACAGAACCGGTCATGCATTGTTGCACGCGCTGTATCAGGGTAACCTGAAGGGTGGCACTACATTCCTTAACGAATGGTATGCGGTTGATCTGGTAAAAAACCAGAAAGGTGATGTTGTCGGTGTTATCGCGATCTGTATCGAGACCGGTGAGACTGTTTATGTTAAGTCCAAGGCGACCGTTATGGCGACCGGCGGTGCAGGGCGCATCTACCAGTCAACAACTAATGCGTTGATCAATACGGGCGATGGTATGGGAATGGCGCTACGAGCAGGCTTCCCAGGTCAAGATATGGAAATGTGGCAGTTCCACCCAACAGGTATTGCTGGTGCCGGTGTATTGGTGACAGAAGGTTGTCGTGGTGAAGGTGGTTACCTGATTAATGGTGATGGCGAACGTTTCATGGAGCGTTACGCGCCTAATGCCAAAGACCTGGCTGGGCGTGATGTTGTTGCCCGTTCGATGGTTCTTGAGATTTTGGCGGGCCGCGGATGTGGACCTAATAAGGATCACGTACTTCTGAAGCTTGATCACTTGGGTGAAGAGACGTTAAATCTTCGTCTGCCTGGTATTTGTGAACTATCTAAGACGTTTGCTCATGTGGATCCTGTTAAGGCTCCAGTACCTGTTGTTCCTACCTGTCACTATATGATGGGTGGCATACCGACTAACATCGGTGGGCAAGCATTGACTCAGGATGCTGAAGGTAAGGATCAGATCATTAATGGTTTGTACGCTTGCGGTGAAGCAGCTTGTGTATCTGTGCACGGTGCTAATAGATTGGGCGGTAATTCGCTACTTGATCTGGTGGTGTTTGGACGTGCAGCGGGTATTCAGATTGAAAAATCTCTGAAAGAAGGTTTCAGTTCTGATCTTGCGACCGAGTCTGATATCGACGCAGCAATGGCTCGTCTGGATCGTTTGAATAGCTCCAAGAGTGGCGAAAGTGTTGCGCAGGTGCGCGCCGACTTACAAAGCACGATGCAGTTATACTTTGGTGTGTTCCGTGAAGGCGAGACCATGCAGAAAGGTCTTAAGATGCTTGATGATCTTAAATAGCGTGTTCAGGCTACTCACCTTGAAGATAAGACGGGTGCATTCAACACGGCTCGAATTGAGGCTTTGGAGTTGGATAACTTGTTTGAAGTTGCTTACGCAACAGCGGTATCTGCTGAAGAACGTAAGGAGAGTCGCGGCGCCCACGCACGTAATGACTTTACAGAGCGTGATGATGAGAACTGGCTTAAGCATTCAATCTACTTCCCAAATGAGAAGCGTGTCGGTAAGCGTGATGTAAACTTCTCACCAAAAACTGTTGAGGCGTTTCCGCCGAAGATTCGTAGCTACTAAGGGGAGGCTAAAGAATGTTAGTTAGTATTTATCGATATAATCCAGAAGTAGATCAAACCCCTTATATGCAGGATGTTCAGGTGGATATCCCTGAAGGTAAGGATTTGATGGTGTTAGACGTGTTGGGCTTGATGAAAGAGCAAGACCCGTCTTTGGCCTATCGTCGATCTTGCCGCGAAGGCGTTTGTGGGTCAGACGGCTTAAATATGAATGGTAAGAACGGCCTGGCTTGTATTACTCCATTATCTTCTGTGGTTAAGAATAATAAGCTGGTATTGCGTCCTCTACCAGGGCTGCCTGTAATTAGGGACTTGGCTGTTGACATGTCAATGTTCTACAAGCAGTACGAAAAGATTAAGCCTTACCTGATCAATGATAAACCTGCGCCTGCGATAGAACGTCTTCAGTCTCCTGAAGATCGTGAGAAGCTGGACGGGCTTTATGAGTGTATTCTATGCGCTTGCTGTTCAACGGCATGTCCTTCTTTCTGGTGGAACCCTGACAAATTTGTCGGTCCTTCTGGTTTGTTGCAGGCATATCGTTTCTTGGCAGACAGTCGCGATACGGCTACAGCAGAACGTTTGGCCGATCTTGATGATCCTTTCAGCGTATTCCGCTGCAGAGGTATTATGAACTG
>JBFKTM010000316.1:0-4558 GCA_041636295.1 Oleiphilaceae bacterium | reverse complement strand
CGTTAAGATACTGATTTGTCGGGTTACCAAAAGTAGGCGCTCTAGGCGAAACCCGACCTACAACGGAACATATTTCAAAAGTTCGGTGTTTCTGGATGGGAAGTAACTAGTGCACATCCAGAACTACCCAGTGATCACCAGGGAGTAAATATATGTCTCAGAACAAGCCAGTCGTATTAACGCTCTACCGTTGGGCTGGGGCCTGGGGGCCTTTTAAGGTCAACATTCCTTGTGGCGAATGCTCACTAACCAAAGATGTCATTCAAGATACGTTGAACACTGAACTTGCGGGAATCCCTGTTGAGCTGGATATTCGCGATTGGTTAAGTGAGTGGTGGAGGCCCTTAATTAAAGGGGGCTGGCATGCGCCAATCGTAATGGTTGAGGGCAAGGTAATTAGTCAGGGGGCAGCGTTGAATCGCGGCGTATTGACCCAGGCGATCATCGAAGCGGCTACTCATACAAGCAGCCCCGTTGGTAATCACATTTTCGGCAAGCAAACCTGCCCTCACTGCATTCGTGCTAAAGAGTATTTAAACAATGCGGGTATCGAATTTCACTATCATGATGTCATTCGAAGCCCGAGGGCGCTCTACGAAATGCTGGCGAGGGTAAAGCCGATTATTGGCCCCAAGACACCGGTTACGGTGCCTCAAATCTGGATAGATGGTCATTATATAGGAGGCGCCGACCAGCTCAGCCATTTGGTCCATCAAAAAGTCTCCCCTAATCAGGATCGTGGGCAGTGCTCCATGAGCCCCGAACATCGACAAACCTCATCAATACCTTGAACATCAATTAAGCAGTTTACCAATAGCCTCGGTCAATCCCGGGTCTTGCGCCATCAGCGGTTTTAGTTTGTCGCCTTGCAGCCACAGCACATTCACCAGTGCAATCGCTGTCATATCACAGGGGCTAATGCCCGACAGTAGCGACATGGCACCCAGCGTCTCGCCGGGGCCCAGTACTTTTTTAATTTTCTGTTCTGCTTGCTGCTGCTCCACGCTAACCGAACCTCGTACAATAATTCCAAGAGCACAAAGCGCTTTGCCTTGGCGGGCGATACTTTCATTATCATTGTAAATACTGTGTTCCATCAGATGATTAAGTTGTTCTTTGGTTCGCTTATCAAGTGCCTTACTCCACGGCAGTTGATCGATCAACTCATTGGAGGGCGTCGGAACCGTAATACTCTTGAGTTTTTGCAACTGGGCCATTTTCGACTCTACATTCATTGTCATACGCTTCGCTTCAGGTGTATCCAGTACGGCCTGTTTAAGCTGCTGATTAATGACCACTCTCTCTCGGTTGAGCAATAACCGAATCGCTGAGTGAGTTTCTAGAGCGTGGATAATTTCAGGGAAGGAGTCTCTAAGATGAGCTATATACTCCAATGTTGTTGCCCTGTTTTGACTGACTAGCGCTCTTACGACGGCGGCTTCCATCTCATTAGGTGCTAACCCGGCAATATGTGACTCCAGCTCATCTTGTGCCTGCAAAAATCCTCGGGCCACATCATAATTCAATGTTAGTCGCGTAAAACTCAAGTACACCGCCAGTTTTTTCAGCGCCGGTACTTTCCGCAGTGCATTAATCAGTGGTGGTGTTTGCCAAAGTTTATCAAGACTTGATCGCGGGGCTATAATCGGGTCACCATCCAAGGCGTGCTCAACCGCTTCTACCAGTTTACTGGTCGCCCGCTTGCCCAGCGTTCCCAGTTCAAACTGAGCCCAGTAGTGCTTTCGCTCGGTCTCTAATAATCGTCGTTTAAATGCCACACTTAGTTCTTCATCACTCGCGGTATCCGTTTGCATGACTTCGGTAGCATCCCTAACGCCTGCGGCGGCTTTAACCTCATCCCAATTGGCCCCTTTGAGGAACTCATTCTCCATCATGGAAGGCAGCATAGCCGAAATTTCCTGACAAATTTTAGCTTCAACCTTATTAACGGTAGCCTGCTTGGCAGGGGGCAGACCATCGAGTTTCAGTACCTTCAATACCCAGCCCATGCTGGTGCCATTTACCAAAATAGTGAGTACCACAACACCAGCACAAAGCGCCAACACCTGGTCACCCACCGCTTTCGGAATCAGAGTATCCTGAGCAACCGTAAGTGCCAGCGCCAGGGAGACTGCGCCTCGCAAACCACCCCACACCAAAACAATCGCTTTCTCGCGGGTAATACCAATACCAATACGTTTCAGCACGGGCATAAACAGCGTAACCGAAAACGCACGGATGAGCTGAATACCTACATATAACACGCCGAGCGCTAGCCAGATCTCCATATCAAACAGTTCAATACGAGCAGCAATTAGCACCCCCACGATAAGGAAGATCAGTGTGTTGGCGATATACGCCATCATCTCCCAGAAGCTATGTAAGAAGCCCGCCACTTCAGGTGATATGCGAGTTCGCCCCCTGCCTGCAAACATCAACGCGAGTGTGACCACAGCAACAACCCCAGAGACATGAATCGACTCTGCTGCTATAAACACCAGGTAGGCGATTGCAATTGAGAGCGTAATTTCGATCATGGGGTCATTAAACACCCGACCAATCCAGACAATAGTAATGACACCCAGCACTACCCCGATCAAAAAACCGATACTTACGACCCAGCTAAAATCACCAACGATACCTAGCAGGTCAATGTCACTCATATCTGGCGAGACAACCCAGCCGTAGAACAACACAAAGAACACAATGGCAGCACCATCATTGAGTAATGACTCCCCTTCAATCAAGGTTTCCAACCGTTTTCGCGAACTCACCTCTTTCAGCAACGCCACAACAGCCACCGGATCGGTCGCACTGATCAATGCCCCAAACATTAAACAGAGTGCCCAGCTCCACTCCCAAGGGAAGGCCCATTTTGCCAAAGCGGCCGTCAGCAACGTAGCAACGATCAAACCAGGAACGGCTAATAGCGCTATTTGAGTAAAAATTCGCCGGAATAGATGCACTTCGAGTGAGAAAGCACTTTCAAAAATAAGCGGTGGTAAGAATAGAAACAGTATGAGATGTGGGTTAATCGTCGAAATCAACGTCAGCATCTGATCAAGTACGTCAAAATGCTCACTGAAAAAGCCGTACCGCTTAAGCAGGCCAAGTGATAACCCTACCACCAGCAAGGATACGGTATAGGGTATCTGAGTTCCCTTGAACAAGTGTCGCAGTGCCGTACCAATGATGAGAGCCAACACTACAAACATCAACACCAATAGACCGGTCTCGTAATGCATCACCGCATCTCGCAAGACTGAATGTGATATCTAATGCATCTGCTAACTAATGCCCATCCAGAAACATGATATATTCCCCGTCGTCATCCTGTGACTTGATCACAGGGTCCATTAATTTCAATGACTTGTGGGTCCTTCGGTATGACGAAAAAACGTTTCAGGGTGCGAACTAACTATATAACCTAGGAAGCCTTCACGCCTGATATTAATGCAAATATTGAATCACTTATTACTCTGGCCTAGTAGCACTGACAGCGTTCTTCTCTGCACACACGGCCTTCATTGTCCTCACATCGTTTAATTATAGCGCCTCTGAAATTTTCCAACGTTTTAAACGCTGATTTGAGTTAACCAGAGAGATACGTAAAGAACAGGAAAAGATAACGAATATGACGTAGAAAGCTCAAAAAGCGACTAAAGTTAACGAAGAGCGTAAACAGTGAACAGTCGTCTGTGATCTGTCACCTCTCCCCTGTTGCCTTAATAAGAGGATAAGATGCGTCCCGCTTCGATTGCATTGTGGGCTGGGGTACTCCCCATTCTCTGTGCCCATATCAGCTATTTAATTGCGGCGTATTATGGCCATGTGCCCTGGTGCATTCCCTATTGGGATAGCTGTACCTCCATCAGTGCAACGGGGCGAAAGCTACCCGAGTTTATTATATTTAAATTGCTGATGATGCCGGCAGCAGTATTGATGCTGTTTTATTGGGGGAGGATGAGACAGTGGTTACTCTTGCTAAATGATCCAAATTCAAAAGCCCTGATGGCGATTCAGTGGTTGGGAACCCTGGCGGCTCTGGCACTCATACTCTACACCTCGGCACTGGGTTCTATTGGAGATATCTATCAGGCGACACGACGTGTCGGTATCACCCTGTTTTTTGGTTTTACCGCTATCGCACACCTCATCGTAGTTCAACGACTATCAGTTTTACTTATCAACCGCTCATCCCTTCCATTACACCGGGTTTATCGCTTGCAACTGGGCCTTAGCACGCTGCTACTGACAGGCGGTGTTGCCAATACCCTACTGCACAGTTTTTATAGCCGCTTCGACGATATTAACGACGCAATTGAGTGGAACTTCGCCATGGTGATGATGCTGCAATTTATTGTCAGTTACTACGCTTGGAAAATTTCGCGCTTTCAGGAATGGTACAGCATAGAACAATAGCCCTGCTTTTAACTCAAAATCTACGCAAAGAAAAACGCGCTAATTGGAGGCGACATATTGTGCCTTAACGACATATCGCCAGCTCTCGCCTTCTTTTCAAATAATCAAATCATCAGCGCTAAATCTGTTTGACTGT
>JBFKTM010000315.1:0-4567 GCA_041636295.1 Oleiphilaceae bacterium | reverse complement strand
ATTTGATAATTAAAATTACAAAAAGCGAAATTTCTATTGGTGGCGAGCTCAGAATTGCTGACCTACACTCAATAAAAAATCTATCACGGATGAGATGGAATGAATAAACCTAACTCGGGCAATTTAACATCGGAAGCCCTCTCTTCTTTTGTCGACCCTGTTGCTATTGATACTGGGGCCGTCACGTCCTCCTTGAATGAACTGTTACGCCGACGATTAAGTCAGTCGCTACCGAAGGTTTCACTAGACGAGCTGGAACCGTCCCCTCAACCATTTGTGCTAGCAAAATGCCTAACTGCGGCCGTTGAAGAGATGCTTAGCACGCAACCGTTAAATCGTGCTGTATTGGATCAAAAGCTTGAGTCGTTATTCGATCGACTGCATGACCTGTACCTCAAAGCGGATATCGACCCTGCGGCGCGAAAGCGTCAGTTCATTAGCCCAAACGGCTTGGTGATGTCACCCGATCATTGTGTCACCACACAGAAAGACAGTTTGCGAGTACGTGCATTTATACGAGCGGCAGACCGTGCTATCGCTCAAACCGTCACACCACGGCAGCGGCCGGTACATATTGCTTATCCGGCTTGTGGGCCGTTTGCTCCGTTGCTGTTGCCACTAATTGCGTATTACCGAAAGCGTGGTCTATACGATGAAAATGACCTGCGTATTACCCTAATTGATATGCAACAGGGGGCCGTGGCCAGCTTGCAGGCAATTATCCACGAAATGAGAATCTCGGGTTTTATACACGAAATTGTTTGTCAGGATGCCTGTAACTATCAACCCTCCATGCCCATCGATATTGTGGTTTTGGAGGCTATGCAGCATGGTTTCAGCCGGGAAGGGCATTTGGCTATGGCTCGCCACTTTGCCTCAGTGATGCAACCTGACGGACTCTTTATCCCTCAGAAAATAAGCCTTCGCGCAGTGTTAAATACCGGGCAACGGGAGCTTGTCGAGCAGTGGCAGGATATCCAGCGCCCATTATGTGAAGCTAATATGCAAAAGGCTATTGTTTCCGAAAGGGTCGAGTTGGGGGACATTCTGCAAATTACGCCAGATAGCTTACGTGAGCTGCCAGAATGTAATTTGGATGAACATATTACCCTGATTGAGTGTGGTGAAGTAGTCATCCCATCGCTGGAAAACAGACAAGGAGAGCAGCTACTGCTTATATGCACCCGGATGAGTGTCGATGATGAAGAGATTATTGGTGAGTACGACTCGGGTATCACCCACCCATTAGCTGATCTACAGGTGTGTATTAATTTTGAACCCCGTGACACTAAGCCAGGTGATCTACTAGTAAAAAGCGGCGATAAACTGAAGTTTTACTATCGCTTAAATGGCCTGCCGGGCTTTTTAGCAACACTTGCCGATAGAAGTGCAGACCATGAGTGATACTGGCGATCTTCGCAATCTGCCGCTCAAGGTGGTGGTATTCGCAGCTCATCCGCTAGCGATACCGACTATAAATCTGCTTATGCAAGAGGGGATGCTGGGTGGTGTGATTGTTCCCGGACAACCTGCCCCCTTTTCGCAACAGTTGGAAAGCTGGCTTCATCATAATCGGCTGCCCTATGTGCAATATGACCTTACACAGGTTGATGGCATAGCCCCCCAGCTGCAGCGCTGGGAAGTCGACTTGGGGGTTGGATTTAACTTTCCTCACCCCCTCAGTGAGCAGATGGCCGGTCAGCTCACATTGGGCGTCTTTCAGATTCATGCTGCACCACTCCCCAGATACCTCGGCCCACAGCCACTATACTGGCAGATCCGCAATGGCGAAGTTGAAACCCATCTTACCCTACTGAAAGTCGATGCCACTGGTAACAGTGGGGATATCGTAATGCAGCAACCGTTGGCGATCGATCTTTTGGATACGTTGCAGTCACTGGAAAACAGAGTCGCACAACAAATGCCGGTTATTGTCGGGCAGTTTATTAACCTCTTGCGAGAGCATCAGGGAGCGCTTGAGTTAACACCTCTAAGTGGAGAGGGCAGTCAAGCGCCTTTTCCACAGCAAGCCGACCTCTATGTCGATTGGGCTAGTATGAGCAGTCAACAGATTGCGAATTTGGCCCGGGCCGGCAATGCACTGTTTGGTGGTTGCATTCTGCTACTGGGCCATACTCCCATCAATTTATTACAGGCGACGCCGGTCGAACACCCGACCTATGGGGTTAAACCAGGCACGATTTGCCATATTGGAGAGCCTGAAGGGGTCGTTGTGGCTACCTGTGACGGAGCGATAAGGCTGGATGTGTTATCAAGCGCTGATGGTATCTTTGATGGTTTGCGCTTTATGGAACGGTTTCAAATCAATGCCGGGATGGAGTTTGGTGTAGTTTCTGGCCGTTATTAACGTGAAATGTCAGTACGAGGGAGTGGACTATGGCAGAACCATTTATTGGACAGGTTGATCTGCTGGGCTTTAATTTTGTGCCTGAACATTGGGCTCAATGTGCCGGTGGAATAATGCAAATCAGTGCCAATCAGGCGCTTTTTTCGTTACTCGGAACCTTTTATGGGGGCAATGGACGTACTACTTTTGGCTTGCCTGATCTACGCGGCAGAATGGCGATATCTCAAGGGAACTTTCCGGGTAGTCGTTATGATTGGAACGTTGGCGATACAGGTGGCAGTGAGACACATACTCTATCTGTCCGAGAGTTGCCTTCCCATTTCCACTCATCATCTTTTACCGCCTCTGGTGGCGGTGAGGTTGAATTTCAGATCTCTAAAGATAGTGCTTCGATTAATGCTCCCGCTGAGGAAAGTTATGTTGCCAGTACGTCAGGAATAGCTATTTACCGACCTGATGCTGGCTCCGGTGCAGTATCCCTGGGAGGCGTTTCCGGCGGTGGTGGTATTTCCAGCGGCACGGTGAGCGTGGGCACTACCGGTAGCAACAATCGATTCAACATTGAGCAACCGACATCGATATTGAATTACTGCATTGCGTTGTTGGGATTATTTCCTTCACGTAACTAGTTTTTTTGGGAAGTAAATCTACTCGAATTTTTAAGTAATTGTTAAAAACAAAAGTTGAATGTTAAGGAGAACGTTATGGCAGATCCATTCATTGGTGAAGTACGACTTTTCGGATTCAATTTTAATCCAAGGGGCTGGGCGTATTGTGCTGGAGCCTTGCTGCCTATTAGTACGAACTCAACATTATTCTCTCTGCTAGGCACTTCTTATGGAGGGGATGGGCGAACAACCTTTGCTTTGCCAGATTTACGTGGTCGGTCTGCAATGAGTAAAGGCCGACACCCCGGCAGTTTCTATGATTGGCGAATTGGCCAGAAAGGAGGGCAGGAAACTCACACACTAACCATCCCTGAAATGGCCACTCATAGCCATACGGCTACATTCACCGCCACCAGTGCCGGCAGCCCTGCTTCCGTTGAAGTATCAACAGACAGCGCGACGGAGAATGTGCCTGCACCAGGTAGTTACTTGGCTGTCAATACCAATGGTAGAAATCCGGGAGCTAATATTTATCGGCCAGACGCCGGGTCAAGCACTGTTCAATTAGGGGGTGTTTCTGGTGGTGGATCCTCTGGTGGAGTGGTAACGGTTAATGCTAACGGAGGCGGCAGTGCATTTTCTATTGTTCAGCCTGTGTTGACGATGAATTACTGTCTCGCAATGGTTGGTATCTACCCACCTCGTAGCTAAAACGAACGGCACGGAGCTAAAAGACGTATGCAGCAATTTCATTTTATATCAGGCTTGCCTCGTGCCGGTTCGACTTTGTTGGCGGGAATTTTGAGACAGAATCCGGTCTTCCATGCCAGCATGTCGAGTCCTGTGGCAGGTCTGATTGGCGGATGTCTTGAGCAGATGGGGGCCGGTGGTGAATATTACACCTTTTTCAATGAACAAAAACGCAAGCTGATGTGCCAGGCGCTTTTCAATGCCTATTATCAGGATAAGGCGGGCTATGAGGTGGTTTTTGATACTAACCGGATCTGGACTGCCCGGCTGCACCAGCTGACTGAACTGTTTGATGATTTTAAAGTGATCTGTTGTGTCCGCAACCCTGCTTGGGTGATGGACAGCTTCGAGCGAATCTATCGTAAAAATCCGTTTGATTATAGTCGTATGTTTAATCCGCAGACTCGGCAAACGGTGTACTCCCGTTGTGAGTCATTAATTAATGCCGCCGGTATTGTCGGTAGTGCCTGGACGGCATTAAAAGAAGCTTATTATGGCGACCATTCTGCACGTCTGTTACTGGTTGATTATGACCTGTTAGCTCAACATCCTCAGCGAACGATCAAGTTGTTGTACGAATTTATAGGTTTGCACCGCTATAACCATTGCTTCGAAGAGGTCGATTATCAGGAGCATGAGTTTGATCAGAAACTAGGCGTAACAGGGTTGCACAGTGTTAGGCATAAAGTTGAATTTGAGCCTCGGCGCAGTATATTGCCGCCGGATCTCTTTCAGAAATACAGTGAAATGGCCTTTTGGCTGGATAACCAAGGGACATCTGCAAGTATCATTGCACCTAAACAGACCTGAGAGTAGGGGGGGCTTTGCAGATGACCTCTTT
>JBFKTM010000314.1:0-4574 GCA_041636295.1 Oleiphilaceae bacterium | reverse complement strand
ACCTATAAAGGCTTTTTTACGCAGCCTGGCATTGTTTATTGGTTGGCTGTGCTGTTCACGTATAAGATTGCCGATTCGTTTGGCTCGGCCATGATAAAACCCCTATTAATTGATGGTGGTCTCAGTCTGACTCAGGTGGCAGAGATAACATTTTGGGCCTCTCTGTGTGGTTTGGTGGCGGCAGTGCTGGCCGGCTTTATCTACTACCGTATTGGTGCAAAGTGGTCGTTACTGCTATTTGGATTACTGCAATCGATGGGTATTGGCGCTTATGCATTGCTGACCCAGGGTGAACTCAGTATCGGTAGTGTTATCGCTATTGCATTGTTTGAACAAGCCGCTGATGGTATGTCCACCGTTGCGCTGTTCGCTTTAATGATGGGGCAGTGTCGAGTGGGGCATGAGGGCGCAGACTACACGGTTCAAGCCTGTATTCAGGTGGTGATGTCTGGTGTGGTTGGGGCGCTGAGTGGCTTTATTGCAAAGCTGGCAGGTTATGAAACGCTCTTTATCATGGCGGGTTTGTTAGGCGGTTTAGCCCTGATACCGGTTACTATTTATTTCAGGGCGAAACCACAGGCAGAAGAGACAATCCCGAAGAGACAATACCTAAGAGACAATAGCGATGACAAATAACACCCCCTGTCCTTGCGGTATGCAAGAAGCAGGTATCCCCAAAACCTATGAAGCCTGCTGTCAGCGGTTTGTTAGTGGTGCTGAAAAGCCGGAACATTGTGAGTTGTTGATGCGTTCTCGTTATTCGGCGTATGCGTTAGGGCAGGTGGATTACCTGATACAAACCTGGCACCCCGCCAAACAGAGCGCCTTGAGTCGAGAAGAGCTTCTTCAGTCTGCTCAATCAACCCATTGGCTTCGGTTAGAGGTTGTTAGTAGCAGCCAACAGGGGGAGCAGGGTACGGTAGAGTTTAATGCTTTTTTCCGTGACCAAGAAGCCACCTCTCAGGAGGTTAGTTGCCTGCACGAGGTGTCACGCTTCGAGAAAATTGCAGACCAATGGTTCTATCTAGATGGTGATGTGGACTCTGTTCGTCAGGCGAAAGTTGGTCGAAATGATCCGTGCCCTTGTGGTAGCGGTAAAAAGTATAAGAAGTGCTGCGGCTGAAATGATACGCAGCAATACAGCCCAGGCTAATATGCCGGGCTGTAAACAAGCAGGGCCTGTGACAGTGTTTTTATTTGCTGTGCGGGAACTGGCGATCACCAATGACCTGCGAGACCAGAGACTCCTCACTGTCGTTTTTACTGATCCCCCATTGATCAAAATAGAGCGTCTCTTCAAGTGGGACCCGGTCGAGCCAGCCTGCTGTCTCTAATTCAGGTTTATCATAAAAGTGTGAAACGTAGCCTACACAGAGATAAGCAATAGGCACTATATGTGAGGGAATTGCCAAGGCCTCTTGCAGTGCTTTTTGTTTAATAATACTCACCCAACCAACGCCGAGCCCTTCGGCTCTGGCTGCCAGCCAGAAATTCTGTACCGCACAAACACTGCTATAGAGATCCATGGTTTTAATGGCTGTTCTGCCAATTACAACTGGCCCGGTTCTGGTTCTGTCGCAGGTGATGCAGATATTGATGGGTGACTCCAATATGCCTTCGAGCTTCAGTGACCGATAGATTTCGCTCTTTTCAGGCTCGAACATCTCCGCGGCTTCATTGTTCGCCTCCACAAAGGCGTGGTGCACTTTTTGTTTGACCGCGTCGTCTCGAACTACGACGAAGTTCCAGGGCTGCATAAACCCGACAGAAGGTGCATGGTGGGCGGCGTATAACACACGGCTGAGAACATCGTCAGGTATGGGGTCGGGCTTGAATTGGCCTCGCACGTCTCTCCGATTAAAAATGGTTTTATAGAGGCCGTTACGTTCGCTTTCGGTAAAAAATAGCTCATTCTGATGTAAGTTTGCTGTATTTTCCATGGTATTCCCCTTACTGGAAAAAAAGAGAGCACGCCTGTCCAAACGTCTCTTTCAGCATTCAGGCCGGTCTTCTGACTTAGGGTCTTCTTGTTCAAACGCCTTCCCGGTAGAGACCAGTGGCTTGCTACGTTTAACGCTTAACCTAAGCGTTAGCAGGTTTGAACAATCACCAATACAGCGTTGGGCACGTGCCGGATTCCCACCGACTTCCCGATTCTCCTTTCCCTATCTGTTAACACGAAATCTGTGTCGTCTCGATAAGGTAAGGCACCTGATTGCAACGAAGGGCACTTTTGCAAAAGTATGAGGTGCTGTCAATATGCACGCTTGTTAAATCAACGACGGCGTAACAAATACCTGCAACACTGATTGAGTCTTGCTTATCATCAAGTGAGACCGGTTAAAACCATCGTACACTCTCGCCCCATTTGGATTTGAAAATCACATCACACTGAATGCTTGAGAAAAATTGAATACGCCGATGAATGCTTCGATAAAACTAACTGAATATAGCCACGGTGCCGGTTGTGGTTGCAAAATATCGCCGAAAGTACTGGATACCATTTTACAGTCAGGGCTTTCAATCCCGTCTGATGATCGGCTGCTGGTGGGGAATCAGTCGAGAGACGATGCCGCAGTTTACGATATGGGCAATGGGATTGGCATTATCAGTACAACCGATTTTTTTATGCCAATTGTCGATGACCCATTTGATTTTGGCCGCATCGCCGCCACGAATGCCATTAGTGATATCTATGCAATGGGAGGCACGCCTATGATGGCTATCGCTATTCTTGGTTGGCCGATCAATACGCTGGCGCCAGAGATTGCTCAACAGGTAATCGATGGTGGGCGACAAGCCTGCGCAGATGCCGGTATTCAGTTGGCGGGTGGGCATAGCATCGACTCCCCGGAGCCTATCTTCGGTTTGGCAGTAACCGGCTCCGTTGCACTGCCAGAGTTAAAACAGAACAACCAAGCAACACCGGGTTGTAAACTCTATCTGACTAAACCGTTAGGTATCGGTGTACTCACCACCGCACAGAAAAAGAAACTACTACAGCCAGAACACAGCACTATCGCTCGGGATCTCATGTGCCAGCTAAATACCTTTGGCCGTAAGATTGCCACCCTCGACGGCGTGACCGCACTCACTGATGTGACAGGTTTTGGATTGTTGGGCCATCTGAGCGAACTCTGTGAGGGGAGTGGTGTGAGTGCTGAGGTTAGGTTTGACCAGGTGCCGGTAATACCCGAAGCGTTAGTCTATTTGCAAAAAGGGGCCATCCCCGGTGGGACGCTGCGAAATGTTGAAAGCTATGGGCATAAGGTTCGAGGCATTGATGGTACAGAGAATGAGGTTAAACAACAGTTACTCTGTGACCCACAAACCAGTGGCGGCTTGCTGATTGCGGTAACACCTGAATGTGAGCAGCAATTAGTAAGCCTGGCAGAGGCGGAGGGATTAACGCTTCAGTCATTTGGTAGCCTGCAACCGGCCAGAGCCGGTCATTTAATTGACGTAATTTAAAGCAACGAGAAGACCAAAACGATGAACGAAGTGAGTGAGACTATGCGCTGGCAGGGCCGCCGTTACTACCCCATCAGCCAGTATTTTCGTCAACGGTTTGGTGAGCGTGTAGCGAAAATATCGGTCAGTATTGCCGAAACCTGTCCGAATCGTAGCCCTAACAGCTCGATGGAGGCCTGTATTTTTTGTGATGAATGGGGTTCTGCAGCCTATCATCTCGAAAAAGACCGAGCACTGCTGGATCAGATTCGGCATAACAAGACGCTGGTGAGTCGTCGCTTAAAGTGCAATCAGTTTTTGGTCTATTTTCAGTCATATACCAATACACTGGATAAGCTCAAAACACTGCAACAGCGCTTTGAAACGGCGTTGTCTGAACCTTATGTCAACGGGCTGGTGGTGGGGACGCGCCCCGACTGTCTGCCAGAACGAATTTTTCCGCTTCTAAACGACATCAGTCAGCGTCGTTATATACTTATGGAGATTGGGGCGCAAAGCTTTTTCAATGATCAGCTAGACTTTCTGAAACGAGGCCATAGTGCTGAAAAAAACATTGAAGCGATCTTGAAGCTACATCAGCGCACTGGTGTTGATATTGGTGTCCACCTTATTTTCGGAATGCCCGGAGAAACACCACAGCAGTTAATCGAAACGGCCCGAATTATCAATCAACTGCCCATATCCAATGTAAAACTGCATAACCTGCATGTGTTGTCGAATACCACACTGGCAGAGATGTACCATCGTAACGAGTTTGTTCCCGATGAGTTGGATGAGTATGCAGAGAAGGTGATTCTGTTTCTACGGCATCTTTCACCGGTTATTGCCGTTCAGCGACTGGCAGCTATAGCCAGTCGTTGGGATGAATTAATCGCGCCCAAATGGACAGGACAAAATATGGCACCGTTGGATTATATCGAAAACAAAATGAAAATAGCGGGTTTCTTTCAGGGCGATCTTTATGATGTGAACCAGAGACCTGCAATGACGATTCCCTCACTCATCTATTAATGACTTGGATTGAGTCATTAGGCACTGAGTTTGAATAAGATAGCGCACTAAGTTTGTCCTCATAGATATATTGTATGCCTTCACAGCTATTT
>JBFKTM010000313.1:0-4586 GCA_041636295.1 Oleiphilaceae bacterium | reverse complement strand
TGTTCGGTAAGGCATTTCTCAGTTCACGACTGACTTTTTCAGAGGCAATCCAACCAATGGTTGCCAGCTGTTGTCGATTGGCGGCATCGGCATAACCCTGAGTAGCCTGGCCAACAAACTGAACCGAACCAATCGCTAAAAGACCAGCAATGACGATCACCATGATCAGCTCTACAAGGGTGAAACCATTTTGCTTACCGTGCCCCCTCATCAGAAATTACCACGATAGGCGCTGAAGGGCATCGCCGACTGGTTTGGCGGGACGACAGTAACGGTGACTCTCTTGGCTTGATTATTGGGTACACTCAATCCCAACTCTCCCCCCGCACAGACGACTGAAACCTGAACCCTGTAGAGGTTATAAGTTCCCAAGCCTCCCCCCGTTACCAGTTGGGGAATTTCATCAATACCATGGTAGTCATCAACATCATCAAAATCTGCACGGGACTCTCCCACCTCAGGCCCTAGTGAACCACAGTTAATAGCTAAGGTTGCTGGAGCCCCCCCCAGAGGGGTGTCGTTGTCATAATTCTTACTCAGAATTTCATCCAGATAGGCTTGGGCGAGTTTTATAGATTTGTTCTTCCATAACGGGTCGGCGCTGCGTCCCATTGAGGTACTAAATGCGGTTAATACGGCGGTCATTGCAATGGAGATTAGAACGATGGAGATTACCATCTCAACCAGTGTCATGCCCTGTTGTTTCATGGACACCCTCCAGCGCTATCATAAGCATAACCAGAGGCAGCAAGGCATACAATGTAGCTATTATCCGCTGTAAAGACCAATCGATGATTGGTTCCTGTGGTTAAACTACCGGTTTGATCATAGTTAAATGTTTGAGTACCACTCAACGCTACGCCATCAATGCTCAGCGAACCTCCGCTAGTATTAGTTACCATTGTAGAGACCGGAGAGACAATACCGTTTTTATTTACGGTAAAAACCCAGTTAGTATTACCTGATGCTGTGACTAGGGATATGGAAAGGGAAGAGGGGGTATTGCTGCTTTCCATAGCCAACGCAATCTGCTGCGCCTCCAAAGCGCTAGCTATAAACTGATCTTTGGCGACAAATGCAGAAAAACCTCTATTACTTGAGAATAGAGACATTGCGCCAGCACTAAGAATCCCCACCAGAACCAGCACTATTACTAATTCTGTAATGGTAAATCCGCGATTATTCGTAGCTGGCATCATTTAATTTATGGGCTCTGATTAGAAAATACAGAGCCCTTCAGCCTGAATTAGCCGTTACATCCCGTTATTGTAGCGACGACCGTATAAGCCGCTGTTACTGGCGCGGTATTATCTACAGCAGCGTTTGCGGCTGTGTATACTACCTGACAGTTCGCTCCAGCGAATCCATTTATGGTATAAGTAATTGAAGCCCCACCCGCGGTACCACCGGCTGTTGCAGTATAGTCATTCGCCGTATCAATAGCTGCAGCTGCGGTAATACCCGCAGCATTCGCTGTTGGTGAGCCATTAACCATTGTCACGGCCTGACCTTCAAGCGATACACTGGTTCCCAATGTGGCACCATCGGCTATCTGTTGAGCGCGAGAAATTGCAGCAGCAGCTTTGACTGCACCCGCTAATCCTTGTATAGATGCTTCCCGAGCATCCCCAGTCAAATCCGCAAAACGTGGCAACGCAAACGCGGACAAAATACCCAAAATAACGATAACCATAACCAGCTCAATAAGGGTAAAACCAGCTTGATTGTTTTTCATATTTCTCATTGATTACTCCTGCCGAATAAATCTTAGCTTAACGTTTATAAAGTGTTTATCGATAGTCTTCGATAAGGGATTTCCAGTAGCCAGTCGGCATCAAACAATACCGGCTAGCCCGAAACTTTTTCATAGTCGGAATATACGACGACATCCAAATAAGGTACTTAATTAATTACGGTAATGACTTCCCCCTGATTAGGATCATATTGCACATAATTGTTAGAAGTATCTCTTTGATAGGTGTATCGGCAGTCTCCGCCAATCACTGAAGCCTGATAATCACTTCCGGTAGCTGTACTGACACTCGGGGCGCTGGTCTGCAGTAGTTTGATCCACAAATCCCGACACTCGGTTCCACTCATGGCATCAGGATTAGTATTGCCATTCACCCCGGTGGGCCAACCACGGATACTGGTATCGAGGGTTTCATCGCCATACCCCGTTAAATTGGTTACGGTACCATTACTGCCATTGGCTAGCCATTGAGAACGCGCCAGCGCGACAGCGGCAGCCATTGCGCCACCACTACCTTCAACACTGCTGCGATGGGCTTCATCAGCCATCTCGGCAAAACGAGGCAGGGCGAATGCAGACAAAATGGCCAGAATGGCGATGACCACCACCAGCTCAATCAATGTAAAGCCGTGTAATTGATTATTGTTTAGTTGCTGTACCTTCAGCTTCATTCACCCACCATTAATACGAATACGTCAATGCGTTGCTATCGTAAACTACTGCGTTATTTTCGAGTCAATTGCAAACCACTGGTAGTGCTGCAGTGGCTGTAATTTCAAGCCCACTAATCGCTCACCTGTCTCATCATATCGGCCGTTCTGATTGTCATCAAAATAATCCAGCACAACACGATAACCTATATATTCTGGCTTATCCGTGCCGGCTATATTAATTAAATCCGTGTGTATGACCCGGTAGACGATTGCTTTCTCATCACTTGAGAAAAACCAGTGACCGGGAGCTACATACGTATAATCACCCTCGATACTACCACTATAGTTCATAGGAGTCCGTTCCATCCACTCCATAGGATTATGATTTACAAAGTTTTTAACTTCGTGCTTACGGTTCTTGGCTATATACTCCGCCGTTTTCACAATCAGCATGGAATTCATCTCTGCAACCACTGTTCTAAACATCGCCTCTTCCGCTCGCGCCATCTCACGTTCCAACGCTCGGGTTAAGTACACCAGCAGTACAGCGATGATACAAACCGACAACCAAAACAGCAGTCGTTTTTCTCGTTTTACCCAATGAAATAAAGAGTCTTCAGGCATTTTATAACAAGCTATAAGTTACTAGTGACAAGTTAAAAGTAAGGTCACATACTTCACTGCGTCTTATTCTCATAGCTCTCTCATTTTGTCACTTTTTACTTTCAGCTTGTTACTTTCATTTGGTTACTTATTTCCCAAGCGCAGCCCTACCAAGATCCCATATTGGCAGGAATACGCCCAGTGCGAGTATCAAGACTAAAATGCCCATGGCAAAAATAAGTATCGGTTCAATGGATTCCGCCAGGCGTTTTAGCCCGTAATCGACCTCTTCATCGTAAAAGTCTGCTACATCCACTAGCAGTTTATCGATGGCGCCCGTCTCTTCCCCCACCGCCATCATTTGCAGTACCAACGGGGTAAACATACCAGAGGCATTAGCGGTTCTCAGCAGACTGTCCCCTCGCTCAATACCAGACTTCATACTGAGGATATGCTTGCCGATGTATTTGTTATTTGCAGCCTCTGCCGCAACCGCCAAGGCGTGGGTAATAGGCATGCCGGCGGCTAACATCATTGAGAAGTTTCGAGAGAAGCGCGATAGGGTTATCTGCTCAAATAGACTACCAGTAAGAGGAAAGCGGAGTTTAGTACGGTCCCACTTATAATGGCCACTTTCTGTTTTTTTCCAGCGGGTAAAAGCTATAGCAGAACCAATACCAACAGCCAGCATTAGCCACCAGTATTCAAGAAAGAAGTTGGAGGTCGCTACCAGTATTTTAGTGAATATCGGTAGATCCGCCCCCAACTTGGCAAACACTGACGCAAACTTGGGTATGACAAAAAAGTTCACAACCATCAGTGCAATAGACAGTGCCACCACCACAAATATTGGGTAGCGCGTGGCCTGTTTGAGTCTGCGGCGAGTGTCTCGCTCTAGCTCAAGGCTTTCGCTCAGCTGTTTAAAGGCATCTTCCAACTGCCCGGTATTTTCACCCACATGCACCATACTGATAAACATATCGTTAAAGATATCCCGGTGAGCCTGCATCGAGGTGGCCAGGTTTACGCCAGATTCCAGACGGTCGGTAACGGCATGCAAGGTTTCACGGAGTAGTTCCGAACGTGTTGAGTCGGCCAACCCTCTCATAGCGCGGATGATAGGGATACCTGCGCGGGTTAGCGCATTCATCTGCCGGCAGTAGATAATCAGCTCATCCAGCGTAACTTTGCGTTTGGTGAACCGTATTTTGCTGAGACCTTCCAGCACATCTTTCTTTACGACCTGCTCGGTGATGGAAACAGGTATCAATCCACCGCGCTGCAATTCAGAGGCAGCCGCATCTCGATTGGCCGCATCCAGCTGACCACTCACCGCCGAGCCTTTTGCGTCTCTACTTTTGTATTGAAACTGCGCCATAATTAATTTCTATTGCATTGCTAATGATGGGCGGATATGCCCAATAACTTCAATCCACTCAATAACGTTGTTACGCATTACTGATATTCCCCACATCACTATGATGCTCTGCCCCTTCCAGGGTGGCCGAGATACGGAACACCTCGTCCAGTGACGTCAACCCCTGCTTGGCATATTCCAATGCACACTGCTCCAATGG
>JBFKTM010000312.1:0-4592 GCA_041636295.1 Oleiphilaceae bacterium | reverse complement strand
TCTATTATTGATTCTGCTTTAGCCCTGCATGCCAATATGGCAACCTTTGAGGAAGCCGAAGTGCAGGGTGCGATGTAAGTCACCGAGTAATACGTTATTAGCTGTGTAGTGAGCCAGACAAATGAGTACCTATCAAGAAACAATTATCGATTTACTGCGTCATGGGGAGCCGGTGGGAGGCCGCCGATTAAGGGGGAGTCAGGATGACCCACTGTCGGAAGCGGGCTGGGCTCAAATGACGGCCGCCGTTGGAGAGCATCGGCCCTGGCAGCGTATAATCAGCTCACCGCTTAGACGTTGTGCGGAATTTGCCAGCCGTTTGGCTGACCGTATTGAGTGCCCCTATGAGGAAATGGCGGGGTTTCAGGAGATCGGTTTTGGCAATTGGGAGGGGATGAGCCCGGAGGAAATTATGGCGGCTTTTCCCGGCGAGTTGGAGGCCTACTGGCGAAATCCGACCCAATTGGCTCCACCAGAAGGTGAGCCCCTGGATGTGTTTATGCGACGAATTGATGACCACTGGGCGCGCTTGTTATCTGACTACCCAGGGCAGCACCTGTTATTGGTTTGTCACGGCGGTGTGATTCGCGCCATTCTTAATCAGATTCTTGAGATGCCGGTAAGTGCACTGTGGCGAATAGAGGTGCCTTTTGCCAATGTCAGTCGGATTCGGATAACGCACTTTGACGACTATCCATCCACGGCTAACCTAGTCTTTCATCAACCACGACTTTAAGACAGCAAGCGCGTGACTTAACTGACGGCGAGCAAGTCTTGAAAGCGAATGGCGGATAAATATTTTACGACTATCATCAAAATTAGTTAGTTTATTCTAGAGTATTTACTTTAAAATAGAGCAATTACTTTAATTAGTTCTTATCCAGAAACCGGATAAATTCGCCGTCGTCACCCTGTGACTTGGTCACAGGTTCCATTAATATCAACGACTTGTGGACCATTCGGTGTGACGAAAAGCGTTCCTGGATGCGAACTAATTAGCCTCGTCTATACTCGAATAGGTGAAGTTAATTTACAAAGTAGTACTTGTGTATCATAAAGTGGCGCGGTAGTCTTGGCTGGTCGGTCATTATAGGACATTAAAGCTCAGGGCCCGAGTCTTCGGTTGTATCGTTAGTCTTAAGTCGTATCGAGAGCCCGTCCATTTTGTTGTATTAAAGATACGAGTATTTATTGGTGTTTGTGCCAAGCGTAACCACTATAGTTTTTGTAATTTCTATGGTTTTTAGTTTTACGCCCACAATTGTCATAGCAACTAATAGTGTAGAGTCAGGGTAGTTTGTGATGAAGTCGGTCTATCAGGCGGGGGATGCCATATTATTAGCGCACTACGGCGAGATTCTTTATGAGCTGGCGGTAGAAAAAGGCGCTGATCCCGAATTGGTGTTGGAAAATACCGGAATCCGTGAGAGTGTATTGCGTAATCCAGATGCTTCGCTTAACTACGAGCAATTCATCCAGTTAGTTAATAATGCCCTCAGGCTTACCAACGAGCCCGCCCTCGGACTCTATTATGGCACACGGCTGAAATTTACCACTCATGGTGCGATGGGGCAGGCATCGGTCAGCAGTGAAAATCTGAGTGAAGCCATTGCTGCAATCATCAAATATTACCGCACCCGATTTGCCTTTATTGAAATGTCCTTTTTCATTGAAGGTGATGAGGCGGTTATCCAGTTGGATGAAAATCTGGGGTTGGGTTCCCTGAAGTCGTTCCTGATTGAAGCATTGTTTGTCTCCATTATGGATGTGAGTAAGTTCCTGTTTGGCCCGACGTTGGTAAAAGCGGGGCGTTGTCGGGTCAGTTATCCCGCGCCGAGCTACGTGAATCAGTACTTCCGCTTTTTTGTGGAGCCTGAAAATGCCGAGAGCGGCGACGCGTTATTGAAGAAAACCGATATGATCAGGTTTAATGCGCCGGCCAACCAGCTTCGCTTTGATAAGCAGTATCTTACGTTACCGATGGCGTTGGCTAACCCGGTTGCCAGGCGCTTGGCGGAGCAGGAATGTGAAGAGCAGCTGAAGGCGTTTACCGATATCGATTCGATTGTGGCTAAAGTGCGACGCGCACTGCAGGCTGATCCGGACTCCATACCGACGATGGAAGAGGTGGCCGAGTCACTTCATATGACCTCCCGGACTCTGCGACGCCAACTCCAGACATTCGGCACCAGCTTTCAGGATATGTTAGCCGAGATCCGTAAAAAACGTGCTCTGGAGCTGTTGCAGAGTACCGATAAACCGGTCGATGAAATAGCATATGAACTAGGCTACAGCGACCCTTCCAATTTTGGTCGTGCTTTTAGAAAGTGGACCGGCAAATCACCGAGTTGTATTCGTAAAGAGCTTAGTTAGTGCCCATCCAGAAACGACTATTTTAGCGTAGTCGGGTTTCGCCTAAAGCGCCTACTTTTGGTAACCCGACAATGATTACTGTTAAGATACTGATTTGTCGGGTTAAAACCCGACCTACAACGAAACATAATTCAATTATTCGGTATTTCTGGATGCAAACCAGTTAGGGCGTGAAAGTGCCCGATTTCCTCTCCGGCAGACTCACAAACTGTGACCACTATGTTCATTTAAATGGTGTTAATGTAAGTAACCACTCTCTTTTCGTAACTTGATGTAACGGGCTTTTCTGAGAACCAGCCTTCAATTTTCCTTGCCCCGTATTCCTCAACTGTGCGGTATCTAACAAATCTTCCCAATGACACGTTATTTCACATTTTATTTAGGCTAAAAGTTCTTCGCAGGGCTACGACTAAATCGAAAAAATGATAAATCGCAAAAATAATCCCGGAAAGGGGCGCGCACAAAAAATAGATTTTTGTGGCAACGGAAACGCCAAGTGTGAGGAGAGGAGAGATGACCGTTTTGATGACGAAACTGCCTTCATCGTTGATGAAGGCGATAAAAGGGTGGCGATATTTGTGTTTAAGCTTGCTGATTACCGGCTGTGGTGAATACAGCGGTGATGATGCGTCGTTGAGTAGTGCAGCTTGCGCAACTATTTCAACGGCAGCCATTCAAGGCACGTTTTCGGCGGAAGGGCAGCAGCTCTACGGCCAACAGTGTGCATCATGTCATGGGGCTTCTGGCTATGGTACGCCGAGTGGAACCTCCCTGATTGGATGTGCCACCTGTGGTGATGTCGATACCTTAACCAACCGTATTGCCACAACGATGCCGATTGGTGGTGTTGAAAGTTGTGGTCTGGACTGCTCGCAAAAAACCGCTGAGTACATCATGGCAGCCTTCAATAGCGGATTTAATGCACAAAGTGTTGCCTCCTCATCTTGCTCACTGGAAGGTGTTGAGCTGGAGCCGATCAGCAAAACGCTTTACCGCTCAACCTTGAGTCTTACCGGGCAAATTCCGACCGACGCTGAAGTGACCCAGGTTGCGAGTGATGGTGAATCCGGCGTGTCGCAGTTGCTGGATACTATGATGACCACGGATGCCTTTTACAATCGACTGATGGAAATCTTCAACGATGTATTACATCAGGATAAATACCTTCCCAGTGAAGACGCCTTAAACCTGCTGGATGGCAACGACTATCCTCAGCGTCGCTGGCACCGGGATTTGGGCCTTGATACCTCAACGTCCGGTCCGGAACGAGACCTCTATTACTGGCTCCGTAACAACATTAACGATGCCGTATCCCAGGAAGCCCTGCGGTTGATTGTGCATGTGGTTAAGAATAACCGGCCTTTCACCGAGATTCTGACAGCCGATTATGTGGTGGCTAACCGTTACTCTGCACAAGCCTATGGCGTACAAGGGCAGGTAGCATTTGACGCAATGGCCACACCACAGGATGTCAATTACCCTGAAGACCCCAATGATTTTAGAGAAATCCGCATTCCTGGAATTCCCCATGCCGGGTTGCTGACCTCGCCGATGTTTTTAAACCGCTTTCCTACCACTGATACCAACCTGAACCGGCATCGTTCCCGTAAAGTGTTCGAGTTCTTTTTGGATACCGATATCCTGGCTATTCAGGGTAACCGACCTGATGAGGCCATTGATCTGGTGAGCACTACGCCTACGCTGGATAACCCCGGTTGTACTGGCTGCCATGATGTGATGGACCCGGTTGCGGCAACATTCCAAAACTGGGATGAGCGGGGGCGCTATCGACCAAGCCGCTTGTCTTCGGACGGCTGGCCCAGTGATATCCAGCCTCGTGGCTTCAATGGTGAAGTAATGCCGCTTTCCGGTAATGTCGATAGCTCTTTGCAATGGCTTGGAAAAGCACTGGCGAAAGACCCTCGGTTCGTCAAAGCTATTGTTAAGATTCTCTTTACCGGCCTGACCGGCGACGAACCGCTAGCGGTGCCTTCCGAAAGTGCCTCTGACGATGAGAAATCAGCCTATGCGGCACAGCGCTATCACCTGGGAACCATCGAAAGGGAATTTACCGATTCCAACTACAACCTGAAGACCGCTATCAAGGGCATCATTCTCAGCCCTTACTACCGAGCAGCCAATGCCGTAGGGCACAGTGCTGGAAAAGTGGGCAGTGCCCGCTTGCTGACCCCCGAGATGCTGGATCGCAAGATTGAGGC
>JBFKTM010000311.1:0-4597 GCA_041636295.1 Oleiphilaceae bacterium | reverse complement strand
GCCACCATTAGCCAACAGCGCTCTGCCGACCAAGACGCCATCCGATTCCCCTTTAAGTCTAGTCGTCAAACTGCAATAGGAAAAAGAGTGGCTCCCATTATTTATGGATTTTCCCTTAACCAAGCTTATACTTTTGACTAATTGCGCAATTGTTAGCACTGCTGAAACAATAGCCAGCAAGCCATAAAACAGTCACAACAATAAGAGAAGAAAACGTGAAAGACGGCGAAAAACGTTCAAAAAGTGCCAAACTACTCAGAACACTCCTCGTCTTCTTTTTTCTCTACGGCGGTATCAGCTACAGTCTCTCTATCTTTGAATATACCTATTTTAATCTAACCGGGCAGGCCCTGTTTGGTGTCAGCAAATCATTCGACACCATCACCAAAGAAGCGCTGATTGAGGAGTTTCATCGCTGTGGAGGGCCACTGTTTGGTGCCAATAGCGTCGAGACTGAGCAACTCCATGACCCCATTGTCGTTCGCTGTGGGCGCTTCTGGCCTTTTTACCGCTACTCCATGATACTACCCGCCAATGGTTATATTCCCGGCGCACTGATCAAGTACCCCGACCAACCACCAGAAGTCACTGCAGCAAAAGAGAATTTCGTACAGAATACCTCCCTTATCAATGGTGCCTACCTGCTGCTCAGCATTATTGTGTTCGCACTCACTCTCTTGGCGATTTATCACTTTTTTGTTAGAAAAGATGAAGCTAAAGGCTATAAGTGGTCTTTTCAGGCATTCGCCAGCAGCATACTGATGACCATCACCTATGTAGGGTTTATGTTTTTTATCGACCCAGTGTTCTCGCTGGGTTGGTAGAAATATCAGCGATCAGGAGTATTCCTGACTACACAGTGATGGTGAATTTCCGTATGATTGGGAGCCTCAATCAACTTGCGAATAGACCATACGACTGCCCATGCTAAACGCCGATGCATTACAACAGCTCAAATCCCTGAAGAAAGACATTAAAGACAGCAAAGAGATCGCTCGCGGTGTCGTCAAAGGCAGCAACAACCGCTTTGGTTTTGTTACCCTCGAAGACGGTAAAGACATCTACCTTTCGCCAGACGAAATGCTAAAGGTATTTCCTGGCGATGAAGTTGAAATAGAGATTCAACGAGACGACAAAAACAAAGAGTTCGGACTGGTCGAGAAGCTAATTGCCTCCCATCTCAAACGCTTTGTCGGCAAATATGTCATAAAGGGGAAGGCCCACTTTGTTGAGGCCGATGTGCCCGGCATGTCCCGCTGGATCTTTATTCCACCCAACAAGCGTAAAAAAGCACAAGAAAACGACTTCATCGATTGCCAGATTGCACAGCACCCCATTCGCAACGGCAAACCACAGGCTGAAGTGCTTACGGTTATCGGCGCAATAGACAAACCGGGCATCGAGCGTGACTATGCTATCTGCAAGCACCAGCTGGAAAGTGACTGGGACAAAGAGACGCTGCAACAGGTCAACAGTATCACCGAGCAGACTATTACCGAGCAACAGCAAGGGCGCAAAGACCTAAGAAACCTGCCCTTTGTGACCATTGACTCCGCCTCCACCACAGACATGGATGATGCACTGTTTGTAGAAACAGTTGAAAATGGCTGGCTCCTCAAGGTGGCCATCGCCGATCCAACAGCACTGATTACAGCGGGCTCTGCACTGGAAAAAACCGCGTTGCGCCGCATGACATCGATTTACTTTCCAGGTGCACCACTGGCCATGCTGCCGGAAAGCATCTCCAGCCAGATCTGCTCGCTACTGCCGAAAGTTGACCGATTGGCACTAATTTGTGAGATTGCCATCGACTCGCAAGGCAAAGTAGGAGACTACACGCTTTATGAAGCGACAATTCACTCCTGTGCCAAACTCAGCTACGACGAGGTTGCTGCATTTCTCACTCAGCCGACTGAAAGCCCGGTTGAAAGTGAGGCCGCCGCTATCCTGACGGAACTAGCTACATTGAGTACCACCTTGCGGCAGTGGCGTACAGAAAATGCCCTACTGGGTGACGACCGCCCAGACTACCGTCTGCGCCTCAATGAGCAGCAAAAAATTTCAACAATCGACCGGCTGGAGTCAAATGCCGCCCACCGCCTGGTGGAAGAGTGTATGATCGCAGCCAATCGCTGTGCCGCAGACTTTATTAGCCAACACGCCTCACCCGGTCTGTTTGTTACTCACGCCGGAGTTCGTAACGAGCGTCAGAGCAATGTCCTCGATGTTGCCCGCAAGCGTTGGCCAGAACAAACACCCGACAACCTGTCCACTAAAGACAACTACGTTAGTCTGGTGCGGCTGGCACAACAAGACCAGGCGCTGCCGCCACTGAAAACAATTATCGCCCGTCAACTCGAGCGCAGCCTCTACAGCACCATCGCCAAACCTCACTTTGGTATGGGGCTTAATGCCTACACCACGTTCACCTCTCCCCTTAGAAAAGGCAACGATTTTTACGTTCACCGTATCATTAAGAAAATCATCAATGCCGAGCCGGCTAATCTATTAAACGAGAGTGAGTTGGAGCAACTGCAAGCCCAGACCATCACCGCACGTCGCGCCGTGAATGAGATGGAACAGTGGTTGAAGTGTCAGTTTATTGAGCCGATGAAAGGAGAAACCTTCGAGGCAACCGTGGTTAGAATCACCTCATCAGGCTTTCAGGTCAGACTGAATGAGAACGGTATTGAAGGTTTTGTTTCCACCAAGGCCATGCCAGTCAAATACAGCTTTGACCCTGACCTGATGACGCTAACCAGCAAATCAAAAGATCAGTTTATGCTGGACCAGGCTGTTCGCGTTGTCGTAGACAGCGTGGAGTGGAAGCGCAAACAGATTCATTTCAAAATAGCCGAAATAGACGAAGCTGAGCAGACAGCATCAACAGACGCCAATACTGAACAACAATAATTGAACAACAATAATTGATTGAGGATCATTAAATGGAAGTACGTGACAAACATAGCTACTCGCAAGACATCGACACCGTATTCAAGCACTTTTCCGATGCCGAGCAAGTGAAAGCGAAACATGAAGCTTTGGGTGCCAAAGAGATCAATCTGGTTCAGTTTGATGCAAGCGATAGCAGCCTCAATGTGGTACTTGAACGTGAAGTTCCCGCCGATGTGCCGGGCGCCATGAAGAAATTTCTTGGGGAATGGAATCATGTGAAACAAACTGAAAACTGGAGCGGCACACCAGGACAAGGCTATAAGTGTGATATTGCGATCGAAATTGACGGCGTACCCGTGACGATTAATGGCACCATGGAGCTGACGCCAGAAGGCGAAGGCTGTGCCAACAATGTCAGCCTTAACTTCAGTTGTGGCATTCCCCTAGTCGGCAAAAAGCTGGCTGAGTTCGTGGGGAATCACTCGAAAGGTGCCATGCAGGAAGAGTATCGTCATATTAAGTCAGTGCTCGACCAATAACCTGACTGCCCCCGGTGTTATTTCGAAGCTATCGAAGTAACACCGGAGGCGAAAAGACCATACAGCCCCTAGCGATAACGCGCCAACATCTGCTCAAAAAAGCCTTCCTGTTTCATCTGAACCAAATAGTCGTCTAGCTTGTTGCTATCGTAGGGAATCTGCAACGAATAACCACAGTAGAAGTCAAATGTATCCGCCGGCGTTTCCGCCATAGTCAAAATATCACCTAAACCTCGACTTTTAATTTCATAAGCGATAATGCTGCCGAAGTCGATCAATGTATCGATGCGCTCAGCCACAACCAGTTTCATACCATGTTCAAAGTCACTCACCTGAAACGGCTGCGCCAGCTTTCGTTCAAACAGCCTCATAATCCCCTCGTTATAGACATAGCCGTTATAAGTGCCTACACGCATCCCTTCCAGATCAGCAAGGGTTTTGATTTTGTCGTTTGGCGATCGTTTTATCAGGAAGTTATCCGACCCTTGAAACAGCGCCGGGGACCAGTGATAGATTTCCGGGTGCTGCACCCATTTTGGGTTATTCAAGCAGACGACATGGGCACGTCCACTGGTGACCATCATTGAGATACGTTTGGTCGGCAGCTCAATATATTTAGGTGTTAACTGCATGCGAGCAGACAGCTCATCACCAATATCTTTGATAATACCGCCACTCAAATGGTTCTCTGACCGGATAGCAAAGGGCTTCAGTGCTTCGGTCCAATAGGTGAAAATCAACTCATTCGACAGGGTCATCGGCGGAAACAAGCTGAGCACGATCAACAGTGCGTAGTTTAAAAAAAATCCTTTTCTAGATATCCTCACAGCCAATCACTCTTAATTCAAGGTACCATTATTTGCTATAAAAATGATTTTTACTCACTTTCTACCACTTTCAGAATAGCACTTCGGAACCCTTTTACAATAAGGGCAACCGCGGCGCGTATTGCACTCTCATCATTCGTTTAACAACTGGCTATTTTTCATAGACTTAGAAAGCGCTTCCGAGGACTGACCGATACAGAGAGTAATTCATCCAATTTAGCCCTTTTCTCCTCTCCCAATCGAGGGGATAATAACCCCCACTGATGCCTGAGTTGCTCGCCTGGAGAGTCTGGAACCGCTTCGCTTTTCATTTTAACGCTAGCCCTGTTACTACTC
>JBFKTM010000310.1:0-4606 GCA_041636295.1 Oleiphilaceae bacterium | reverse complement strand
TCTTCGTGCATGGGTTTTTACCGTATGAAGAGAGATATAGAGTTTATCAGCGATATCCTGATTAGATAGCCCTTGCGCAATAAGTTCCAAAACCCCCATTTCGCGGTCACTAATCGGTTCTTCAAGAACAACATCAGCGATCTGACCCTCACGTTGACTTCCCACATTACACAAATTAGCCAGATCAGTCAGAAAGTCATTGCTCTCAGAGGCAGAAATAATCTCCGTTATTAGCGGTCGAATATCTTGTGCCAGATCCCAAAACGGGCTCAACCAGTTCTCCACTTCAGCCTTTTGTATCGCACTACGGATGGCCATCAAGGCTCTATCAGGTTTACGCCCTTTACTGTATATAATCGCTTGATAGATTAGGATATAGATTGAAGTAACGCTATTTGATGCCCTGTTGTTTTCGATACGCTGCAGCTCGGTCAGCCGTTCTAGAGCCCCTACAGTTTCCCCGGTCTTAACCAATAATCGAATCTCTAGAAGGTCGAGTACTCCGGGCAATAATGGGAACAGATCTGCCACAACGCCAGACTGCTCCAACGCTTTAACTTCTGACAAGGCTATTGTCGCTCGCTCAACGTTACCCTGCTCTATCCACAGCATCAGTTTAGATACATTCAACGTTTGACGGTAGCTTACATCATCAATTTGCCAAACGTTGACAAATCGTTCCGCACGCCCAATGACCGCAAATGCCTGATCAATATCCCCAGCCCCCTTATGAAGGATTGCCTTAATAACATAGGAGAGCAACGCACCAATATCATTGCTCCGCTCTGCTTCGCGAATAGTGGAGTTCACCAGCCTCTCAGCTTCGATCAACTTTCCCTGGTGCATTTTTACTAACGCCCAATACACTCTCAACCGGCTTTCAGCAATACTGTTCAAGTCACATAACGAAGCACCGCTCAGTTCCAACCCCTGTTTGACCAGAGTAGAGACACGATTCAAGTAACCGCGTGATAGTTCAATACGGGCTGCATCGTACAGTCCCAACATCTCTAGCTTTATATCTCCCGGCTCTCGGGATAATAAAACGGCGTCACGGTTTGCTTTTTTTGCATCATCAAACCGCCCTTCCAGGCTCAGACTATTGGATACAATGAGGTGACAAATTAATCTAACAGAAACTCGATCAGCACGAAGTCCATCAAGTGCTTCTCGGGCCAAACTACCGGCCAATGCGGTACTCCCTTTTGCTTTTGCAATAAAGGCTTTCAACGCTAGCAATTCAGCAATAATTTCGCTGTTCTGTTCATCTATTTCGGATAGATACTGCTGGATATACACTTCAGCTTCGTGGATTCTGGAACAGGCCATAAGAATCCACATATAGACAATCGACAAGCGACCAGAACCATGCCCTCCCTGACGCGATATCTTTTCTCTCATCTTCAACAGAGTAGCCATGTTCTGATCAAGTAAAGAGACGTTAGACAGCTTCAGAATGAGCGGTAAAACACGATTGGAGTCACCCGCTCTAATCGCATATTCAATGGCGTCAGAAATCATTTCGCGCCCTTCGAACCACACTGACGCCTCTGAATAAATACCCTGAAGGGTATGCGTACCCAGCCTTCCCAAGTCTACCAGGGCCTGCCTTAACATGGGGTGTGGACGATACCACGGCCCTTTATCATTGAGCTGCTCAATAAACCCTAGCTTTTGCGAAATGCTTTCTAACCAACTATCGTCAATGGCATTATTCAGCAGTTGTTTACATAAATCAGCACACCAATATTCAATCGCGCTTAGCTGGCAGAGGTACTGCAATTCCTGCTCACTCAGTATATTAAGTACTTCATTGCTAAAATACTCTGTTACATACCGAATTGAAGATGGCAGAACCACCTCAGTCTGAAGGTCCTTGCACTGCAACGCTAGCGACAATAGATGCACACCCGCACCCCACCCTTCACTGCGTTGAAGCAGCTCGAATTTCATTTCTTGCTCGATGGCGTTGGGTAGTAGCCTATCTAGCAGGCGAATTGATTCGGTTTCCGAAAATTGTAACTCTTTAGTCGTTATCTCCGTCAATTGCCGATCCAGGCGCAATTTTGTGGTAGAAAGCCCCGTGGGCTGACTCGATAATACAACTAATGATAGGTTCTCTGGTGCATGAATCAGTAATGTGTCGATAAAGCTCTTGATTTGATCACTTTGGATCAACTGAAAGTTATCCAGTACGATCATCACCGTACCATCAATCGACTCCAGTTTTTCAGCCAACTCAATAACTAACTTCTCAGACTCCCACTCACTCCATAAATAGTTACTATAATCAATCAGATTGTAGAGCTCTGCTTTGGCGGTTTCACTCAACAGGTTCGAGAGGCTTTCAATCAGGTAGTAGCACAACCGGAAAATATCATTATCACGACTATCCAGTGTAAGCCAGGCATAGCAGGAAGATAACTTGGGTTCATTGTTAAGCCAATGGCTAAGAAGCGATGTTTTTCCATACCCAGCCGGGGCTTGAACAATACTGAGACGCGATAAACAGATCTGCTCAATGAACGAGTCAAATCGCTCTCGATGAATATAGCGCTCATCTATAACAGGGAGTGTAATCTTTTTTCTGAGGAATGTACGCTCAATAGAGGCTCGTGAGTCAGCCTCTTTTAAAGACGACCCAGTCGGATTTGTTAAGAACTCACTGGCTTCATCATTAGCCGCTGACGTCGTACCAAAACTTGCTTTCACCCACACCCCATACTGAGTTATTTTTATCTGTTCCTCAATCAGATGCCTGTCAGAATTTAATTCGGCCACCATGAAGAAGGGCCTAATTTAATACAAACAGAAGGTGAAAAGCAAAAAAAGAGGCTAGATTCTCTCCAGCCTCTTTTTGTTAGTACCGCATTATTAACGAATATGCGGACAACTTAACGTTTACCAGCTCGTCTCAATGCCGCTGGGGTGTAATCCTGAGATGACTTTTCTAGATTAAACACATAGCTCTGATTTTGCTCATTATTCAAGCCATTTACCAAGTAACGACCTGACAACAAATCATACAGTGTTTCAACCGTATACCAAGGCACCAATTCACCATAGAACAGCATATTATGGGCTTCAGCTACACGCCACAATTCACCACGACCGTCATAGTGATCAATGACCGTAGCTTGCCACGTATCTTCGTCAATAAAGAAGACTCGCTTGGCATAAATATGACGCTGTCCTTCCTTAAGTGTAGCTTCCACAACCCATACACGGTGTAACTCATAACGGGTGTGATCCTGATTAATGTGTCCAGCCTTGATAATATCGTCATATTTCAAGTCCGTCGAATCAAGTTTAAAAGAGTTATATGGAATATATGCCTCTTTCTTACCGATCAACTTCCAGTTATAACGGTCTGGAGAACCATTATACATGTCGAAGTTATCAGATGTTCTCAAACCATCAGACGCAGTACCTGGTCCGTCATAAGCGACCTGTGGTGCACGACGCACACGACGCTGACCAGCGTTATAGATCCATGCCCGGCGAGGCTCTTTCACCTGATCAATCGTTTCGTGAGCAAGCAGTACGTTACCAGCCAAACGTGTTGGCGCTTCGATAACCTGTTTGAAGTAAAACAATACGTTTGGATCAGTATTCGGATCATAGTCTTTCAGAGAGGTACGCCAAGTAATCTCATCCAAGAATTGTACGATACTGTAGTTACCATTCGCCAAAGGTGTTGCCTGACCAATGGACCGGCTCACCGAGCCACCACGATAACGGGTGATATGGTTCCAGATGACTTCCAATCCATTTTGCGGAATCGGAAATGGCACTGAAACTTCAAAAGGCGTTAGACCATTACCACCTTCAACCATCTCTACCGTGGATGCATTTTTCTTGGCGCCATCATAAACAAACTGAGGATACGCAGCCGAACGTCGACTCTGGTAAACAGGCAACTTGTAAGTAGGATATTTGTTCATCATGGCAATTTGGCCAGGTGACATTTTATCCTTGTATTGTTCCATGTTCTCCTTGGTGATGGTAAACAAAGGCTGATCATCAGGGAATGGGTTGGGTAAGCGGTCACCAGACTTATAGCCAGCTGGCACCTGGGTATACCCTCCAGTCCACTCCGGGATTGTGCCATCTGCACTACCCGCTTTCTCTGCACCAATAGGGGTTAGCTCAGCCCCAAGCTTCGCTGCCTCTGCGTCAGATACCTTTGCCGACACACTGGTCGCCAGCAAAGACAACGCCATCACCCCACCTGCTAAAATTCTTTTTCTTAGTTTCATCGATATACCTCGTTAGACCGAAACAGTGTCCTTGATTATTAGAATGAGTAAGAGACGCTAAGTGCAATATTGTCTCGGTCGTTTAATAAGTTATAAGGCTTGCCACCAAAGTAGTTGGTATAGCTAACCGTGGCAGAGTACTGATTCAGATAAACCCCTTTCAATGACAAACCAACGGCCTTACGTCCTTGGATGAAGTTACCACCGGGTTCAGGCGCATAACCACTCACATCGTGAGACCATGACACGGTGGGTGTAAGGTTTACACCAGCAAATACGTCATTGTAATCTAGGGCTGCACGCATTCTATAACCCCATGAGAATGAGGTGGTATAGCCACTATTATT
>JBFKTM010000309.1:0-4636 GCA_041636295.1 Oleiphilaceae bacterium | reverse complement strand
ACCAAATTTGCGGAGTATCTCATGTTCTATTTCGCCGAGTGTTACTGCTTTGCCGTCAATAACGCCTGCGGGTTTATCCCATACCTGTTCGAACATCCCTCCTAAGGAGCTCAACTTCTTAATGGGCCAGTGGTCGGTGACCATCTGCATGGCTAGTATATTATAGGCATTGAGATAGAATGCGATGCGCTCTTCGTTTGAATCTACCTCGTTGATAGGGAATTTTTCAAGTGAACTGACAAGGGTTTTTAATTTGGGATCATGGCGCAACTTGTTATAGTCAACCATGTTGGCTTCCAGTCGCTGCTTTTGTCCAACACTGACATAGCTGTTTAGCAGCTCGTCATAGTCGTCCCACATTGCGCTGAGTTGCTTGTCCAGATTAGAGTGCAGCTCTACGACGTCGGATAGTTGTGGTTGCTTATAGACCGATTCAATGCCTTCGATATCTTCTGCCATGGCCAGTTGCAATGTATTCCCCAATTCCGTGGCGGATTTGCTCGTGCTGGGCGGGGCCGCATGAGAGAGCTGAAAGGGGGCAACGGCAAAAGCGATAACCATTGCAAAAATTCTAAGTAGCGACTGCTGGCTAAGGGCTGAATGCAGTTGAGCATCGGTGATAAAGCATTTGTCCACTAGGATCTGGCCCAGGGGGACGTGAGTTTCTGTTTGAATGCGGATGGCGTAATCCAGTTGATTGGGGCTAATAAGTCCTTTTCTTACCAATACGGCACCGATCCGCGAGCGTTCTTTTTGTTGCTGATACGAGATCATTCGACACCTCCTTTTCCTCTACAGCGTGGCCAGGAGTCTATTAGGATGGCTGGGCGGGGTTTGTAATGATAATTATAGTAAACAAATGCACAAATATTTCACCATCCACCTTTAATAGAGATATTTTCTGGTATGATTCGTCAATCATTTTGACGAATATTTCACAATTTTTTTAATTGTCAAAAATATGACGCAAATTAATATGGAAATGAGGTATGTATACGTCATTTATTACAGATGACGTCTAGAATAGCCATCATAGGAATTGATGAAAGGGTGGAAGTCATGTTTTTGAACACGTTTGCATTCAGGTTGTACTCGAAAAACGTCGGTATTGTTGCGTTAAGTAGTGTGTTAGCCGCTTGTGGCGGTAGTGCGGGCAATGATGGCGTCGCGACTCAAAGTTCAGTGACTCAAATCTCCTCGCCGAATGTCAATAGTGGTGGCGCTCCAATCGAGAAACAGCTATCCATTCAGGGCGGAGCCATTAAAGGGGTTATCGAAAAAGGTATTGTTCGGGTTTTTGCTGTTGAGAGTGAAGCGGGGTTTTATCGCAAGGCGGGGTTGCCGTTAGGTGATGCAGGGCGCACCGATGAAAATGGCCAGTTCAATATTTCAATTCCAGCAGAATCTGTTGATGCCGTCATTGTGGAGATTACGGCAGATACCAATACTCGCATGACCTGTGATGTAGTTGATGGTTGCGGCAAAGACTCCAGTGGAAGTTCCATCGCCTTTGGGGATAAATTCTCTTTAAACGAGAATTTTATTTTGGAGGCTGCATACGCTGGGTTGCAAGACAAGCAAGCGTTGACGCTCTATGTAACACCGCTGACTCATCTTGCGGTCTCTTATGCCGCTGCGCAACCTGATGGTTTGAACAGCGATAATATTGCTGCCGCCTACTCGCTGGTAGAGCAAAACCTTAACCTTACTGACGGCTCATTGCAGTTACCGCCGCCCGACTTAACCAGGCTGGACACTTATCAAAGCTTAACGGGAGATGAGCTGCAATATGCAGTTATGTCAGCCTCCTTTTTGGCGTTGGTTAATATGCCTGACTGGAGTTCTATTGATGAGGTCATTGGCAGTGCTGCGACCCGTTTTTCTTTGTCCGGAAAGTTACCGAATGAAAACGGGGGAGTTGTTTCCGAGGTGACGCTGGATGATCTGTTCTTTCAGGCTAGTGATATTGCGAGTGATTTACAGGCTCGGACGGATAATGAACAGGTGATTGTGGAGTTGGTCTCGGTCGAAAGTTCTACGGAGATGTATTATCAAGAAGTATCAAGCTTGTATGTTGATGAGGTTCAACCGCCATTGGTAAGTGAGACTGTCAACCAAGCTGAAGTTGTAACCGAATCAGCAGGGCAGGTTGAAGATAGTGGTTTGGATACAACAGAAAATAATTCACTGGCGAGTGAGACAGAGGTAGTGTCATCGGTTGTTGTTTCTGACGACACGAATACCGTGGCCGAAACGGTGGCTGCAGAGAGTTCCTCGGTAGCAGAGCCTGAACAAGTCGCAGAACCTGAGCAAGTCGCAGAACCTGAACAAGTTGCAGAGCCTGAACAGGTCGCTGAAACCGAGCAAGTCGTTGAGCCGGTTCAGATATTAACCATTACTTCTCACCCGGGGTCGGTCGTTGCCTCTGTGAATGACAGTGTAACACTCGAAGTTACTGTCGAAGGGGAGGGGGCGATTCTTTACCAGTGGCGAAAAGATGGTCAAAATATTGAAGGGGCTAATCAACGCACGCTGTTGATTGCGCAGGCTCAGACAACGGATGATGGTATCTATGATGTCGTCGTAACGAATGCGGTGGGTACTGTCCCTTCGATGTCGGCAACACTCACTGTAGAGGAGTCAGTTCTTGCAGCGCAGCTAAATTGGACCATTCCGGAAAAACGCCAGGATGGATCTGACCTTTCAATTAGTGAGATTGCCGGCTATGTCGTTGCATATGGTACGAACCCTGATGAGCTTGCTTCACAGGTTATGATTAATGATGCCGAGACAACAGGCTATGCATTTGACAATTTGCAGCCCTCAACAACCTACTATTTTAAAATAGCGACCATTGATATTAATGGGTTGCAGGGAGCGTTCTCTGGGGTTGTTGAAAAAAGTTTTATGTAGATGCGTCTAGAGAAGAGAGGAGCGTCTGCTAGTCGGCGAGGATGTCGCAGCAGATAATAAGTTCCTGGTCGCCTGATTGAAACAAAAGTGAGAGTGTGACGCACATATAGGCGCCGGTGACAGAAAGATATGGGCGAGTGATCTGTAGTTCATTCGGATTGTTGAGCGCCCTTCTCAGGTAACGCTGGCGAAACCAATCAGCGCTTTGGGTGTCTTCCAATGGTTTGAACTTTGGATTAAGGGTTGACCGATTGCAGGTTGCTACCGTGGTCTCCCCAATCTGAATCCCATTCTTGTTCATCAGGTAGCAGCGGGTGACAGTATGATGTTCGGTAAGTGATTTTGCGGCCTGAATAAGCGGTAGTCCATCGCGGATTTTATCAATTGCATTGTTAAATAGCGGAAAATAGTAATCGCGAATGGTAATGGTTGGGTCGGTCTTATCAATGATTCCTTTCTTGTAGCTATGTAGTAATTGGCCTAGATCCGTCTCCGGTAATGGTTTGGGATTAATGCCAACCTGTGGTAATGCAAAATAGAAACCTTGCACGAAATCAACGCCGCAGTCTATTGCAATCATTGCCTGTTCTTCAGTCTCAACGCCTTCCATAAGAACAAGACAGCCTGCTTGATGTAGTAATGCAACAATTCCGCTAAGCATCTGCCGTATGCGTTTCTCTTCCGAGGCTCGCACAATCATGGAACGGTCGAGCTTAACGATATCTGGCTTTAACGCCCAGACTCGTTCAAAATTTGAATGGCCTGCACCAAAGTCGTCCAGTGCAGTAAGGCATCCAAGTTGTTTGTAGTAAGCGACAGCCTGGGCCAGGCTATCGCTATCACTGGTAGGTTGCTCAACGACTTCTATAACTACGCGATGAGCAGGAAAGTTGAAATAATCCAGCAGTTTCCCAAAAAAAGAGTCATAGCGACGTCCTGTGGCGATAGTCTCTGGCGAAACATTGATAAAAAGCCAGTTAATATCATCGGGCAGGCATCGGAAATTTTTCATATGAAGATGACGGCAGATTCGGTCAAGCTCAATGTCTTCTTGCTCGTTTTGAGGTAACCGGAACAGCTGGCCAGGACTTTGCGGACGGCCTTCGCCGTCAAAGGGGCGTACCAGTGCCTCATAACCGACGATGCGTTTGTGAGACAAGCTAAAGATTGGCTGGAAAGCCGTGCGTAGTTCTAGCCCCTTAAAATGGGCCGACCACTCATCAGTGGCAAACGACTGAGTGGATCGGTCGATGCTGTTGATGTCTAGTGCTTGATTATGTGAATGTGCACTCATTACCGAAAACAATCTGATAATGTCCCTTTATAAAGGATGTATATAACAAAGATATTTTTAATTTACAAAGAGTGCCAAATTACCAAGTGAAGTACCAGCTTGATTTGTTAAAAATGTGTAAAAAAATTGGTCGCCAACTCCGCTTTTCAGTTTCACCTCTTATATAGTTGGGAATCGTAGCAATATGATCTAATCTTATAAGTATCTATTGAATGGTATTGTTTTAGGGGGATGTATGTTTGAGAGTACAGTGTTGTTGGCGATTGTGTTCAGTGGATTATTAATACTTATGATGAGGATGAACTCTGTTGCAAAAGTTAGGATGCCTCTAAAGGCTAGGGTGCCGGAAAAAAACAATGCAGCGGCTCAACGGCGTGATTTTAATTATCGTAGATAGTGACGTGCTACTTTGGTGGGTTGAAAGGCTTT
>JBFKTM010000308.1:0-4638 GCA_041636295.1 Oleiphilaceae bacterium | reverse complement strand
GATATGGTGAAGCTGCTGGAAGAGCTTGCACCTTCTGAGTTAGGCAAAGCCGGGGCAAAGGCTTCAGCCAATAAATTTAGTGTAGTCGCCGATGAGCGAAGTAATCGCCTGATCATTAAAGGTGATGAAAACTTTCGAGATAAGATTAAAAAATTAATCAGCAAATTAGATCAACCTGCAGCCACATCAGGTACAACACAGGTGGTACGCCTCAAACATGCCGATGCTAAAGAGATGGCAGAGTTGCTTAAAGGGTTGATGGGGGATATATCTTCGGAAACCAAAGATAAAGGCGCTAAAAAAACAAGCTCAACTGCCGCTACCGTTTATGCGGACGAAGGTATTAATGCGCTGGTGATTCGGGCTGAACCATCGGTATTAAAAGAGACAGAAGAGATTATCAGGCAGCTGGATATCAGACGGTCCCAGGTACTGATTGAGGCCGCGATTGTTGAAATTGGTGACGAAAACACCAAAGGATTGGGGGTTCAGTGGGCTTTATTTGATCAAGGTGGAACGGTGCCCGGTGCGGTTACCAACTTTGGAGAAGTGGGGCTGAGTGCCGCAAGTGTACTTAGCGCGATTGCTGCTGATGAGCCGGCCGCAGTAAGTGGTGTAGCGCAAGGCGGGCTTACTTTGGGGATTGGCGATCAAAATAATGGACTTAGCTGGGGGGCAATGATCCAGGCTCTGAACTCCAATACTGATGCCAATTTACTATCGACTCCCAAAGTCATCACAATGGATAATCAGGAGTCCTCCATTATCGTTGGTCAAAACATCCCTATTAAAACAGGGGAATCGACAACAACGGGAGACGGCACATCCAACCCATTTACAACCATTACCCGTGAGGATATTGGTGTGAAGTTGGTTGTCACCCCAAGTATTAGTGAAGGGGACTCGGTACGGCTGGAAATCGCACAGGAAATCTCTTCAATCGCAGATAGTGTTGATGTTGCTTCAGATATTGTCACTCAGAAGCGAGAGATTAAAACGAATGTTCTGGCGGATGATGGTGAAACAATCGTATTGGGCGGTTTAATCACGGAAGACTATCAGACCAAAGTGAGTAAAGTGCCGTTATTGGGTGATATTCCTTGGTTGGGGGCGCTATTTAGAAGTACTGAAAACAAACGGACAAAGCGAAATTTGCTTGTGTTCTTACGCCCCACCATTTTAAGAGACAAGGAACGAACCCGTCAGATTAGTGAAGAGAAGTTTAATGGCCTTTGGGAATTGAATCTCGGAATCAAAGAGGATCGCGGACGCATAAGAGAGCGATCACAAGGAGAGTTAATCCAACGCCCATCTGTTGAGTCACTGTTTGAAGGTAATAGGCTGAATGAAACTGTTCCAGATGAATCATCAACAGAAGGGTCATCTGAAAACGAGAAATAAGGGTGAGAAAACAGTAATAGTTTGATAGTAGTAACAGTGAAATAGTAGTGAGATCTGAAAAGCCAGGCTTCGAAAGAAGACCTGGCTTTTTTTGGGTTATTGTTGAGTAATAAGTAATGGTGGAATTGGGCAGTCAAGCACCACTGAAACCAGCCTTAAAAGTTCATACTCTTTGAGATGGACACTATTATCGGCCAATACGCACTCTGCACACGATAGAAGTAGCGGACGTTTTAGAAGTGGAGAAAGTAACCGTAGTTTATTGAGGGAATGGCTAATTCGTTCTTCTGTCACATTAAAGGTGTTATTCCACTCTATTTTGATGGTAAATGGCTGGATGGCGAGGCTGAATAGTCGTTGCTGTTCCTGAAGGTCAGACGTCGCGGCTTTAGCAAACATTTTTAGAATAAGTGCAATTTCATCACTAACTTCATTGGTTGAATGGTATTTAGTTTTTAGCTTTTTTCCATGCTGGGGGGATAGCTGCTGCTTCGCCAGTGTGAGTAAAGAAAACTCAAAGAAAGTGAGTTTGGCGTCTATGCGGGCCAGGTTTGCGAGGTCTTGTATAAAGTCATTTTTGTGAGTCTGGTCGAGCTGCCTTAATGCTGCGAGGGCGATCTCCAGTATAGGAAGACGTTGTTTTATGGTGATGCTGCTTAGGTGTGCTGCGGTCGCAGTGTCTTTACTATTGTTGAGCAGAGATTGATTGCATTCGGATAATGATGCAATGGCCTTGGTGTGCAGGTTGTCTGCGCTTTCTTTAAGCATGAGTGATAACAGTAGTATTTTGGCACCTGACGGTGTATGTGCCAACTGTTTGATCTGATCTGGTATGCTGGCCAATAAAGCCAACGCATAGTCGTAGTGGGGCGGTGAGACGGCACCAGCAGATTGGACCACCTCCAGGCTGGAGGGCGTTTTGCTGGATTGGTCGCTTGATGGTTGATAGAAACTACTGATTCCCTCTGATTGGAGGGCGTGCCCGGCTTCACTCTTTGTTTGAGCCGAATTGGCTTTAGCGCTTGTCTGACGTTTGCTGATGTTGCTTCTGGCTCGGAATCGGGCAAGGTAAGATGTGTTAATGGCGTTGATGCGATCGGGGAGTGGGGGGTGAGACGCTAACAGGCCACTGAAGTTCATCTTGATTGCTTCAGAAAAGCAAAGGTGATTAATATCTTCTGCATGGTAAGTAGCAGCTAAACGCGAGCCGTTTTGGCTGTCATGGATTTTATATAATGCTGCCGCAATACCCTCTGGATTCCGGGTAAATTGGATTGATGCCGCATCAGCAAGATACTCTCTTTGCCTTGATATGGCGGCCTTGATAATTCGCCCGAAAAAGAGCCCTATGTAGCCTATGCAGACCATTGCCAGGCCTGCAATGAAGAAGAGTATGTTGCCTTCATTCTTTTTTGAGCTGGAAAAATGTGATCGGTTCATGGTAAGGCGCAGTAAAAATTGACCTATTTGACCTATTGAAAGAATGCCGGCAAGAATGGCAATTAACCGTACATTAATGCGCATGTCGCCATTTAGAATATGACTGAATTCATGACCAATTACGCCTTGTAGTTCTTCTCTGGACAGGTTTTCAAGAGCCCCCCTGGTGACGACCAGCACAGTTTCGGTAGGCTCATAGCCGGCAACAAAGGCATTAATTGACGGTTCATTATCCATCACGAAAAGATCTGGCATGGGGGTTCCAGAGGCGATAGACATTTCCTCAACCAGGTTTATCAGCCTTTGTTCATGTGGGGATGAAGCGTCCAGATTGATCGGTCGGCCTTTTGCCATGTTGGCAACGGCCTCACCGCCTTTAGCCAAATTGATAAACTGGTAGATAGTGCCGCCAGCAATCACTAAAACGACCACACCGAAAATAGTAATGCTTTCACGACTCTTCAGCCACGCTGTGAGAGGGGTGGCCACAATGTTTGACTGGTGCAATATTAAATAACTGATTAGGTTAATTGAGGTGGCAATTAGAATTAGTGCTAAAACAAAGAGTAAGCCAAGAAGAAATGACTTCTTCCTGGCGATTTCTTGGTGCTCAAAGAAGTTCATAGGTGTGCTCTGCTTTCAAACACTGGAAATAGGTGGTGCCGTAAGTCATGTTGACGACACGGCACAGGTATACAGTAAGGCGCAGTAGCTAGTTAAAGGAGACTTTAACGGCTTTTTTGGCTTCGATGTCTTCTAACTCAAACAGTGCGGTTTCCTTAAATCCAAAAAAACCGGCAATAAAATTGTTAGGAAACTGTTCGCGGTAGGTATGGTAGGCCATCACGAAATCATTGTAGGCCTGTCGAGCAAAGGAGACTTTGTTTTCCGTGCTGGTTAGCTCTTCCATTAATTGTTGAATGGTGTCATTGGCCTTTATATCGGGGTAAGCTTCAGCCACTGCATAGAAGTTGGCTAGTGCCCGGTTAAGGATATTTTCTGCTCCCATCAGTTTTTTAATGGATGAGGGATCTTCAGGGTGATTTGCAGCGGCCTTAGTCGCTTGAGTCGCCTGATTTCGCGCAGAAATCACCTTCTCAAGGGTCTCCTTCTCATGGCTCATGAATGCCTTGGCAGACTCCACCAAGTTCGGAATCAGGTCGTGGCGCCTTTGTAGCTGAACATCAATCTGAGAAAAGCCATTCTTAAAGCGGTTTTTCAGTGTAACCAGTTTGTTGTATATACTGATGAGGTAAAAAATAACAATAACAATTACACCCAGGCCAATCATTGTGCTTGTAGACATCGCGCACCTTCCATTTTATGCTCGTTATTAAGTGACAGGATTATCAAGGAGGTATTTTTCAAACTCATTGGCAGGAATAGGTTTGCTGTAAAAATAGCCTTGCCCCATATCGCATCCATGATTTTTCAAATAAGTTTCTTGCTCTTTCGTTTCTACGCCTTCTGCAATTACGCTTAACTTTAAACTTTTACTGAGCTGTATTATTGCATTAACAATGCTGGTGTCATCTTCATCAACTAACAGGTCTCTTACAAACTGTTTATCTATTTTAACTTTGCTGATGGGGAGACGTTTAAGATAGCTTAAAGAGGAGTAGCCAGTGCCGAAGTCATCAACTGCGGTAGATATTCCAGAGCGTTTGATGTTAGTTAGTGTTTCAATGGCGTTGGAGAGGTTTTCCATAAACCCGGTTTCCGTTATTTCAACCTCTAGATATTTGGGATCAAGATTGTGACGTGCCAGTGTTTCCTGGATCACTTGTTCGATGCTTG
>JBFKTM010000307.1:0-4640 GCA_041636295.1 Oleiphilaceae bacterium | reverse complement strand
CGATAGTAGCCCGAGTCGTTTGACTCTCTATGCTCGCAACGACGTTGGGTATCGAAATATTACGGAGTTGATATCTCTGGGTTTTACTGAAGGGCAGCGTCATGATAAGGCAATTCTCAAACGGGAGTGGATTGAACGTGCCTCAGAAGGTGTAATCGCGCTCTCTGGTGCCAAAATGGGGGAGATTGGCAGGGCGTTGCTGTCAGGTAAAACAGAGCAGGCCAAAGAGAAGTTAAGTTACTGGATGAGTGTCTTTCCCGACGCATTCTACCTGGAATTGCAACGCACCAGCCGAGTAAATGATGAAGAGTGTGTTCATTTAAGTGTGGCGTTAGCGACAGAGATGGGGTGCCCCGTCGTTGCGACTAATGACGTGCACTTTCTTCATACTGATGATTTTGAGGCCCACGAAACCCGCGTCTGTATTCATGATAGCCGTACTCTGGATGACCCTCGTCGCGAGAAGCGTTATAGCCCAGAGCAATACCTGAAAAGCCCGGATGAGATGGTGGAGCTATTTTCAGATATTCCCGAAGCATTGGAAAATACGCTGGAAATTGCGAAGCGCTGCAATGTGCAGGTGCAGCTTGGTGAGTACTTCTTGCCGAACTATCCGATCCCGGATGGGATGACGATGGATGAGTTCTTTACCAGAATCTCGGAAGAGGGTTTGGAAGAGCGGCTTGAGTTCATACTTGATAAAAATGCAGATGATTATGAAGAAAAACGGAAGCCCTATGACGAACGGCTGAAGTTTGAGCTGGATATTATCATCCAGATGGGGTTCCCGGGTTACTTCCTGATCGTAATGGACTTTATCCAGTGGTCTAAGAACAACAATATTCCCGTGGGGCCGGGGCGAGGATCGGGTGCCGGGTCGTTGGTGGCCTACGTGCTCAAGATTACGGATATTGACCCGCTGTTGTATGATCTCCTGTTCGAGCGATTCTTGAACCCGGAGCGGGTATCGATGCCTGACTTTGACGTTGACTTCTGTATGGATGGTCGAGATCGGGTGATCTCTTATGTGGCCGATAACTACGGCCGTAACGCCGTTTCCCAGATTATTACCTTTGGAACCATGGCTGCGAAAGCGGTAGTGCGTGATGTGGCACGGGTTCAGGGCAAGTCATATGGATTGGCGGATCGTCTGTCGAAAATGATCCCTTTCGAGATTGGCATGACCTTAGCCAAAGCCGTTGACCAAGAACCCACCCTGCGGGAGTTTCTGGATCAGGATGAAGAGGCCCAGGAAATCTGGGAGATGGCGATCAAGCTGGAAGGTGTTACCCGAAATACCGGTAAACACGCAGGCGGGGTGGTTATCGCCCCGACCAAGCTAACGGACTTCTCACCATTGCACTGTGATGAGCTTGGCGAAGGGTTGGTTACACAGTTTGATAAAAATGATGTTGAGTCTGCCGGGTTGGTCAAATTTGACTTCTTGGGGCTGCGAACCTTAACCATTGTCGCCTGGGCATTGGAAATGGTTAACAGGCGCAAGCAATTAGCGGGTGAAGAGCCGGTTAATATTGATGCGATCCCGCTGGATGATGATGCCTCTTTTGCGCTGCTGAAGCGCGCAGAAACCACGGCGGTGTTCCAGCTGGAATCACGTGGTATGAAAGATCTGGTTCGCCGTCTGCAGCCAGATAATATTGAAGATATGATCGCCTTGGTGGCACTGTTTCGACCCGGCCCGCTTGAATCAGGCATGGTTGATGACTTTATCAACCGAAAACACGGTAAAGCAGAGGTTGCTTATCCGCACCCTGACTACCAGCACGAATGCCTGGAATCAATACTTGAACCCACCTACGGGGTAATCGTCTACCAGGAGCAGGTAATGCAGATTGCTCAGGCGCTGGCAGGTTACACCCTGGGTGGTGCAGACATGCTGCGTCGTGCAATGGGTAAGAAAAAACCTGAGGAGATGGCGAAGCAGCGGGCCATTTTTGCCGAGGGGGCCAAAGGGCAGGGGGTTGACCCTGATTTGGCGATGAAGATCTTTGACCTGGTGGAAAAGTTCGCGGGTTACGGCTTTAACAAATCGCACTCTGCGGCCTACGCGGTTGTCTCCTATCAGACGCTGTGGCTAAAAACACATTATCCGGCAGAATTTATGGCCGCGGTATTGACCGCGGATATGCAGAACACTGACAAGGTGGTGATACTGGTTGAGGAGTGTCGCCGCATGAAGCTGGATCTGGTACTTCCCGATGTTAATGTGAGTGAGTACACCTTTACGGTGGACGATGATGATCGGGTAGTTTACGGACTTGGCGCCATCAAAGGGTTGGGTGAAGGGCCGATTGAGAGTGTTCTGGAGGCTCGACGAGTTGGCGGTCCTTTCAGCAATCTTTTTGATTTCTGTGATCGTGTCGATTTACGTAAAGTGAATAAACGCGCTCTTGAGGCGCTGATTCGTGCAGGCGCATTGGATAATATTGGTCCAAGTCGCGGTCGTTTAATGGCCAGTATTGAAGAGGCCGTTAGGCGGGCCGATCAAAATTCCCGCAATCAAAATGCCGGAATGGAGGACCTGTTTGGCGAGGTGGTTCCAGATGAAAACGACGATGTTTATGCCGAAACCGCTAATATTCGCGAGTGGAGTGAGAAAGAGCGTCTTAATCTGGAAAAAGAGACCCTCGGGCTCTATCTCACGGGGCACCCGTTTGATGAGTGTGAAAAAGAGGTACGGCAGTTCGCCAAGACACCTATTGTCGATATAAAACCGGGCAAAGGCAGTGTCAATATTGCCGGCTTGGTAGTCGCCATTCGTATGATGAAGAACAAAAAAGGCAATACCATGGCCTTTGTAACGTTGGATGATCGTACCGCGCGAATAGAGATTGCGTTCTTTTCCGACAGTTATGAACAGAATAAAGATATCCTGCTCAAAGATACGATTCTGGTCGTAGAGGGCGAGGTGAGTATCGATGATTACTCCGGTAATCTAAAAATGAAAGTAAACTCAGCTTATGACATTCTGACGGCTAGACTGCGCCATGGAAAATCGCTCTATTTAAAAGTGGATGAGCAGGTTTTTGCGAATGGCTTTCTGAATGAACTGGAACAGACATTGACCCCTTATAAAGGCGAAGGCTGTAAAGTCGCGATTGACTACCACCGCAGTGATGCACGTTCGATGATTGAACTCGGCGACGGGTGGCAGGTTAAGCCGACAGATGAGTTAATACAGGGGTTGAGGTATGCGCTGGGGAACGAGAATGTGAAAATGCGGTACAGCGATTAGTCGACCCTGTGGCGCGGAGCGGCAATAGTGAGCGAAAATTGCCCGAAAAGAGCTACATGGCTGGTGATATCCACAATTTTTCGTTAGCCGTGTTGTGTTTTTATAACTAAATTGTAGAAAATACTCGTTATCAATTGGTCAGTGGTTTACCCTTGCGGGAATGCTTCTACTACGGCTGAAGACAGATTCTTAACGACAGATTCTTAACTTTGTGGCGATATGAACACTTATTACTTGGATTTTGAACAACCGATAGCAGAACTCGAAGAGAAGATCGAAGAGCTGCGAATGGTCGGGAATGATAGTGACCTTAATATCACGGAAGAGATAAATCGCCTTAAAAGTAAGAGTGTGAGCCTTACTGAAAGTATCTTTTCTAACCTTTCCGCATGGGATGTGGCTCGACTGGCCCGGCACCCCAAACGTCCCTATACCCTGGATTATATTGACCATATTTTTACCGAATTTGACGAGTTGCACGGTGACCGTACCTATGCCGATGATCTGTCAATAATTGGCGGGTTAGCCCGTCTGGATGGAACACCGGTGATGGTGATTGGGCATCAAAAAGGCAGGGAAATTAAGGATAAGGTTAAGCGTAACTTCGGGATGCCTCGGCCAGAAGGGTATCGCAAGGCCTGCCGATTAATGGAGATGGCAGAGCGCTTCAAATTACCTATTTTTACCTTTATTGATACCCCGGGGGCCTATCCGGGGATTGGTGCCGAAGAACGAGGGCAAAGCGAGGCAATTGCCCGTAATCTGGCGGTCATGTCTCGTCTTAAGACCCCTATTATTTCTACGGTCATCGGTGAAGGTGGATCGGGTGGTGCTTTAGCGATTGGTGTCTGTGATGAGCTCTATATGCTGGAGTATTCCACTTATTCGGTTATCTCTCCTGAAGGCTGTGCGTCGATTCTGTGGAAGAGTGCTGAATATGCCGCCGACGCCGCTGAAGCGATGGGTATTACCGCAGCTAAACTTCAAGAACTGGGTTTTGTTGATCGCTTAATAAGCGAACCGTTGGGGGCTGCGCATCGCAATCATGAGTTAACGGCAGCAAACATTAAAGTGGCGTTGGTTGATGGTCTTAAAAAGCTCAAAAAACTAACGACTGACGAGTTGGTTGAGGCGCGTTATCAGCGCCTGACATCCTATGATCGATTCTTGTGATTTGTCTTCTTGGGCAGCGGACTGGTTTGCAGCGCTGCCTGAGAGGTTTCGGCTATCTCTCCAGAATATTCCTGTCGCAAAATCCTACTATATTGCCTTAAGTGGCGGGCTGGACTCGTCGCTGTTACTGGCGTTGTCTCATCGATACCTGACCGAACAACGAGGTTGCCAGGTTACTGCAATTCATGTGCATCATGGCCTCAGTCAGCAT
>JBFKTM010000306.1:0-4643 GCA_041636295.1 Oleiphilaceae bacterium | reverse complement strand
ATCGTTACCGGACATACATGTTTTCGGATATAAAAAATGGGATATCCATACCTGGCCTAAACTGATGCCTCCATCGTTTTCAGGAACCTCTATCGAGAGCATAAGATCAATCTTGCTGTTTTTAAAACTATTAATGATCCCGCTTCGCACTATTTGATTTTGCAAACATCCCCCGCTCAATACCACTTTGTTAACTCCGGTTCGTTGCGTGGCATCGTTTACCCAGGCAGTAATCCCCTCTATAAACGTTTGATGCCAACGCCAGGCGGTTTCTGATCGTGAGTGGTTTTTTAATAGATTCGGGAGTGCCGGGGTTAGATCGAGTATACCGTCGCTAATAACATACCCGTTTTGCCAGCCGCCGACTGCGGGTTTATGCCACTGCCGAGCCAGTGTTTCCAATCGCATCGGGGCCTGTGCTTCAAACGTCATTTTGTCGCAACAGCCCAGTATGCCCGCCACTGCGTCAAACCAACGGCCCGCGCTACTAGAAAATGGGCTATTCACACGGCTCTTTATCATCTTTCTGATTATTGATGAATCAACGTAAGGTGATGCCCAATCTTCATCGTGCACATCACCTGGAAGCTGGCTAAGTGCGGCGATGGCCATACGCCACGGCTCTTGGGCGGCGCGATCCCCACCGGGTAGGGGCAAGGGTTTGAAATGCCCTATACGGTTAATATGTCTCTCTTCCAATAAGAATAGCTCGCCTCCCCATGCGGCGTTATCAGTTCCATGTCCAAATCCATCAAGCGCGACGCCCAGGTAGCGGTTAGCGGCCATTGGGTCGCACCGGTGCTCGGCCAATACCGCGCCGATGTGAGCGTGGTGATGTTGCACACGGACGCATGGAATGTCGTAATCAGTTGAAAACTGTTCGGCAAAACGACTGCTGAAAAAATCTTTATGTAAATCACAGACAACTCGTTCAGGCTTGATTGATAACGTATGTAACAGATGATGGATCGTATCGTTAAATACGTCACTACACTCAGAGTGTTGCAGATCGCCGATATACTGTGACAGATAAGCTTGTTGTCCGCGAGCAAGACAGATCGTGTTTTTGGAGTCAGTTCCACAGGCCAGCGTTGGGGACGCAGTAAACCCCAGATTAAGTGATGCTGGCGCGTACCCTCTTGCCCGCCTGATTATCGTGGGGAGCGAACCACCTTGCCATACACTGTCGTCGCTGCGTGTCACAATCTCCCGGTCATGCATTAGAAAATAGTCAGCAATTGATGAGAGTTCCGTAATAGCCTTGGTGTTGTCGGCAACTAAAGGTGCTTCGGATCGATTGGCGCTGGTAACGATCCAGAGCGTCTGCTGTGGATCAGTTGGCCAGGTAGAGGCCGTTTGAGTATTGCTAGAGGCGGCCAGCAACAGTAAATAGTGAATCGGGGTGTAGGGGAGCATGACCCCCAAATGGTCGATATCCGGTGCGATACCCGCTAGTCGCTTAGCGGGCTCCTTTTTAGGCAGTATTACAATGGGAGCAGCACTGCTTTGTAACAGCTCTTGGTCGGCATTTGATATTGAAACCCACTGTGCGACTGATGCGAGGTTTGGGGCCATTACTGCAAAAGGCTTATGGGGACGATGTTTACGCTGCCTGAGTCGTTTTACTGCTTGGGGATTGCGGGCATCGCAAATAAGTTGGTAACCCCCTATACCTTTTACGGCCACAATGGCCCCTGAAACAATCTGTTGGGCCGCCATTGCTATAGGGGTATCGGTGTTTATCTCGGTGCCCGTGGTATTATGAAATGAGAGCGTTGGTCCACATTGGGGGCAGGCATTGGGCTCGGCATGAAAACGTCGGTCTGAGGGCGTGTTATATTCTTTTAGACAATCTTCACACTGTTTAAAGTGCGCCATACTGGTTGTTTCACGGTCATAGGGTAAGCTCGTGACAATACTGTATCGGGGGCCACAGTCAGTACAATTAATAAAGGGGTAGTGGTTGCGTCGGTCGGTTGGCGTTAGCATCTCTTTAAGACAGGCGCTACAAAGTGACAGATCGGGTGTAATTTCGGTGGCTATATCGCCTGCCAGACTGGCCGCGATGCGGAAGTCAGGGTAGTGGATTCTAACCGTGCCTGCTTTAATTTCAATGGTATTGATTTTGGCGGCATTCGGTAGTGTGAGGTGAAACTGCTCTGAAAAACGGTTTAGTTGTTGTTTCGTACCCTGTACCACCAACGAAACACCTTTGCCGTTGTTGTGGGCGAGTCCCTTTAGGTTGAATCGTGTCGCTAAACGGTACAAAAAAGGGCGAAAGCCGACACCTTGTACGCGGCCTTGTATACACCAGTGTTGTTGATATGTTTTTCTGTCTAGCTCAGAGCTAACGGTCATTGTCTGCCCCTGGAGGTTATGTGGATGCCTGCTTGTATTGACGTCTCGAAAGCCATTCAAGCCACTGGTCCATACCTTCTCCTGTTTGCGCCGAGAGTTTTATAACCTCTATCGCAGGGTTAACTTTCCTGGCATTCTCAATACAGGTATCAAGCTCAAACGCTAAATAGGGGAGTAGATCAATTTTGTTCAGCAGCAGTAGATCGGCAACATGAAACATACCTGGATATTTAAGCGGCTTATCCTCGCCTTCGGTTACTGAGAGGATTACCACCTTTGCCTGTTCGCCCAGATCAAAACCTGCCGGGCAGACCAGGTTGCCGACGTTTTCGATAAACAGTGTCGACAACTTGCTTAGATCGAACGCTTCCAACGCGTGTCCAACCATGTGGGCATCGAGATGACACCCCTTGCCAGTATTAATCTGTATCGCGGGCACCCCGGTTGCGCGAATACGGGCTGCATCATGACTGGTCTCCTGATCACCTTCAATTACCGCAATGGTCGATTGCTTGTGGTTCGTTTCAGCAGTAACCGGCGGGGCTTTAGACAGCAGCGATTCAATCGTTCGGGTTAACAGTGAGGTCTTTCCAGCCCCAGGACTTGAAAGCAGATTTAACGCGCAGACGTTGTTTTCAATAAGGCATTTGCGATTGAGTTCGGCGAAGTGGTCATTTTTACTGAGTATGCTCTTCTCAACTTCAATGAGTTTTGAGTTAGAAAATACTTTAGTAAAACTCTCTATCTTATTGATATTATGCTCTACTGGTGTCTTTTCTGTAAGAAACGCTTCATGATTTCTAAGCGAGGCGGTTCGCTTTTCGATTCGGGTTTCACCATTGCCACAACCACAAGTCGTACACATGAAGGTTACTCCACTTCCAGGTTTTTTATCTTCATTTGCTTACCCTCGACTACCTCAACAGAATAGCTCGCACAATAAGGGCAAGGGTCATACAGCTGCAGATACTCGAATGTCTTGTTACAACGATTGCAACTTCCCACGCCGGTAATGACCGCTATGCTTAGGTGTGCATTTTCAGCCAGTGTGTTTTGACTCACAGCCTCAAAGCAAAAAAGTAAAGCGGCTGGCTCCACGTGGGAGAGACTTCCAACTTCTATCCACACTGTCTTTACCCGACTAAATTCTTGTTCGACGGAACAGGCTTTTATGATTTCAAGCATATCTTCTGCCAGTGACATTTCGTGCATTGTCATTAACACCGACGTTACGGGTAAAAAGGGACCTATGTGTCGCAATTTACGCTGTTACATTTCGTTAGAATTCGGAAAAAGTTCTGAAATTGTTTTGTTGTTCACTATCCATCTTAGATTCCAACTCATAAAAGAGCGAGTTGCCGTGTTGACTTTCTAACAAGGTGAGATTGCACTAACGCCAGTTATAGAAACGCTGTAGTCGATGTCACCTGTTAAAGAAACAATAACTTTTGAGCAGAAAAACAAGGATAAAAAAGATGCAACTAATCAAGCGTAAAAAAGGGGGGGAGCAACCCTATTGGCCAGCAGGCCCATTCAAGATCCGGTTACCTTTTGTGCATTACCGGTGGGAAACAGCAGAAATGATTCAGGGGCTGATCATGTTTGTGGTCGGCCTGGCGATGATTCCACTTCTCCAGACCTATCTGGGGATGCCGTATGAGGCTGCACTGGCATTTACGTTTATTGCCGGTCTGGGGTACATCTTACCGTCTCTACTTGGAGTGCCACTGGTGCCGGGCTGGATTACCCCGGCCATTCCTGTTGTGCTGTTGTACTTGAAGGGCTTTGAACCGGGCCCCGAAGCCATAAAGGCGATGTTTGCGCTTCAGATTGAAGTGTCTCTCATATTTCTATTTTTAGGTGTTACCCGATTTGGATCCAAACTGGTTGAATTTATTCCGAACTCGCTTAAATCCGGGATCATAATCGGTGCCGGTATTGCGGCGATGATGGGAGAGTTGAAGGTCGGCGGGCGAATAGATGCGACACCGGTTTCACTCATCGTTGGCTCAATTATTTCCGCCTATGTACTGTTCTCACTTTCATTTAAAAACGTGGTTGAGGGTAGCTCGTTTGCGAAGAAAATAGCCAATTTTGGAATGGTGCCGGGCATGATCATCGCCATGATCGTTGGTTGGAGCGTCGGTGAGTACACATTACCTGAAATTCAATGGGGCATTACCCAGCCCGACTTTGCATTGATGTGGCAGTACCTGGCATTTTCCGTAGGGTTTCCAGGATGGGATGTATTCTTGCTGGCCATTCCAACAGCCATTATCGCCTAT
>JBFKTM010000305.1:0-4648 GCA_041636295.1 Oleiphilaceae bacterium | reverse complement strand
TCGATTTCTCTTTTTTCGTATTCCGCACCGACAAATAAACCTAGGTATTCATTCCAGTGGTAGTTATATGTACCGCCTCCGCGCCATCGATTATTATTGTCGCCATTGTTGTCGAAGCGAAATCCTCCATCAACGCCTTGGCCGAAGAGGTTTCTGGACGGGAACTGCAAATAGAAGTTGTTATAGTCGGCAAATAGATTGAGATCGCTCTTGGCAAAACGCCAGGTATTGTCCAGATGGATCAGGCTACCGGTATACTCAAGCTCTGTCGCTACATTTAAGTGAGTTGGGTCGGTAAAGTCATTATTATTTGATTGGAACGTTTGAGCGAGAATATTAAATTCTTTATAGGTAAAACGGCCCAGTAGTGATCTCATCTCTTCGGATTTGGTGATGGTGCCTGAGTTGGGGGTTTCGGGCGGGAAACTGGGTAGGTTGGGGACCCCTTCAAAAAAACCGTCATAGCCCTCTTCATGCTGTGCTTCGAATGCCAGATAAAAGCTACTTTCAGTGTTGAACTGGTGATTCAAATACCCCCCACCATTCACAAAATTATTGGAGCCAGCACTGAGTGCCAGGGTGTTTTTTTCTGAGTTCTTTTTAGTGACTACGCTAATAACTCCCGCCGAGGCATTGGAACCGTAATAGACTGCTCCGGGGCCGCGAATCACTTCTACATGGCTGATCGCTTCAATCGGGATACCCAGCAAGGGAATCTCTGAATGGGCCGGCATCCAGTAGGGAACATTATCGATGAGGAACAGAACCTTCTGGTTAAAGCCTTCAACTAAGCCCCGAATCATGACGGGGGTATTACCTATGCGAGTTTCCTGCAAAACATATCCAGGAATAAAGGAGAGGGTATCTTTAAGTGTCCTTAGCCCCATCCGGGCCATATCATCAGCATTATATCGAGAGACAATGGCTGGTGTATCAATGATGCGCTCGGACTTGGTCGCTGCAACACTGACTTCCATCGATAATAATGATTCAAAAGAAAGGTCCCAGAGCTGATCTGCCTCTTGATCCGCAGCTGCGGCTGAGTAACAGCAGAAACTCAGCACCCAGCATAGAGTTGTGAGAGCCGGTTTGGCACCCCGGCTAGGCGCTTTGGTTAAATCGGTGCATACACAAGGCATTGGGTTACCTCGTCGCGGCGGGTTAACTCAAAGATAGTCGTTTATTTTCTGAATTCAAGAACGTGATCTGCAATGTTGATGATTTCACTTCTGCTACCATCATTGGATGCCAAATAAGAGATTAAAGTTATGCCAATGCGTGGTAGACCATCAGGTATCCCATGAGGCGGTGAACCAAACCGCGCCCATGGTATGGTTTTGCGGAATCCAAAGATGCCGGGCTAGGCCATCTGTTGCAACTCATCAATAAAGTGGTCTGATCGCATCGATCTCGGATCAATCAGCGGAATATGCTGGCCGTGGTGTAGGTAACCTGAGATCGCCGCACTTTTCCAGTGACCGCACTGGTCGGGGTCGAAGCCGTCAAAGTCACTGTTTTGCAGCTGTACTTTTTTAGGGGGGGTGATCAGATGCAGGCCAATCAGTCTATGTTCGACGGATTCCTGGGCATGCAGAAAGAGCACCGCATAAAACGCATGAGTAGTGGCCTCAGACGGCACCGATAGGTCGATAATCGGCACCAACTCGCCCTGTTTATAAACCAGTTGGCAGCAGCGTTCATAGGAGAGTGGCACACGCTGGCATTCAACGTTCATGGCAAATTCCAGAATGGAACTGCCGGCAAAGGCGATACTAAAACCGTCGCCGGGTTCAACAAGCCATATCGACTGGTCTGTTTGGGGACTCATTACGTAAACTCCTTTCAAGGTAATGGGTAACTGCTTGGGCGGTTGTGGTAAATATCCATGTTTGGGTGGCGTCTGTGGCAGTCTCGATCATAACGCCGTTAATAGGTGAGTCTGGATGGCGGATAAGCATAGGTAAGGTTCTGGGCGGTGATTGTTGAGGTGCAGAACGCCTCACTCGGTCACAGAGTAGGCCCCATTGGGGTTCACCGTTCTCCTCAGCAAAGACCACGCAGTAACGGAGCGGGCTGCTGGGTGGAGGTTGAACCTGTAGATCGTCGGAGAGGCAATAGGCGGGTAGCCGTCGTTGACCGGCAATGGTAATAACCAGTCCTTTTCGGACCATTACTTTCTCCCGTTCGTTAATCATGACCAACTGGCCGATGGGTAGTGCCAGGTTGAGAGCGCCGTTGCTGATAACAATCCATTCATCCGGGGGCGTTGTCGACTTCTCTGCTGCGCTATTTACCATATTATCTACCGCACACGCTGACGCTTTCCCTGAGTTATCGGTTTTCATGGTGTGGTGACCTCCTGCAGTGCCTGCAACAGGTCAAAGTCGCTATAGGGTTTGGTTTTATAGAGCGTGACCCCTGACTTTTCTGCCAGATCCCGGTGTTTTTGTTGAGATCGTGAGGTCAACATAACGACCGGAATATGCTTTAGATGTTCCTGGTGTCGAATATACTGGGTGAGTTCCAGCCCATTCATCCGGGGCATCTCCATGTCGACGAGCACCACGGTTGGGATTGTCGTGGCTATTTTTTCCACCGCATCCATGCCATCGTTGGCGGTCTCAACTTGATAGCCAACATCACTTAGCAGTTGTTTCAGCGAGCTTCTGACACTGAGCGAGTCGTCTACCACTAACACGTGTGGAATGGCGGTTGGCTCAGGGGTGGTTTTGTCATGAGGTTGTGCGGCGAGCGATGGCGAGGTGTGAGGCGTTGCCAGACTGGAAGGATCGCTGGCGAGGGCATGTAGGTTTAATACCGGCACCAGTGCGCCGTCACCCAGTATGCAGATACCGTCAATTCCGGGCAGGTGTTGCATATGGCGTCCCGTTTTTTTAACCACCAGATCGTAGCTGTTAAGTAGCTGTTCAATCTCTATGGCCAGCAGTCGGTTGTTGACTTCGATCAGCAGTACCGTGCCAACGGAGCCTTCCTTGATGGAGGTTGGGGAGGGTCTGCCGGTGCCGATAAGGTGTTTGAGTGATTGGTATTTAAAAAGCTTGTTATCAAATTCTATGAAGGTTTGGCCTGCCATGTCGGTGACGTTACTGCCTGCGGAGGGCAGAATCTGTATGATATCGGTGCTGGATACGGCATAACGCTGGTTACTCTCTTTCACAATGATGAGGTGCTGGGTGACCTGTTTCATCGGCAGTGTCAGGGTAAACGTGGTGCCTTGCCCGGGAATTGATGAGATTGAAATGTGACCACCCCACTGTTCGACGCTGGCTCTGACGGCATCCAGACCAATCCCCCGCCCAGAAAGCTGGGTAGCTGTAGCGCGGGTTGTGAACCCTGGGGTCAGTAGCAGCTTTGAGAGGGTGTCATCGGATGGGCGTTCACTTTGACTGGTGAGTAATCCTTTGGTGAGGGCGGTTTGGTAGATCGTTTCATAATTTAGCCCCTGACCATCATCGCTGGATCGGATGATGAGTTGTTGGCCATCAATATCAAATAGCAGCGTGATACATCCATGTTCTGGCTTATTGGCCGCCTTACGTTGCGTGGTCGGTTCAATACCGTGGTCCACTGCATTCCGTAACAGGTGCATCAGGGCATCGACCAACTGATTCATCATGTCTTTATCGACGGCCACCGTATCGCCCACGACTTCAAGCCGAACCTGCTTGTTGGCCATCTGACTAGCTTGTCGCACACAGCGTTGCAGTCGGCTGCCATATTGGCTGACCGGAACCTGTTTGGACTTTAATAGCAGGTGCTGTACCGCGTCAGTATAACGTTGTTGCTGTTGAATCAGTCCATCAAACATCAGCAGCTGGTCTTGCAGCTTCAGGGTGATTTCGCGAGTATCTGAGACCGCTTCGATGAACTGGTGGGTGCTGAGATGAATCTCGTCATATCGATCCATCTCGAGCGGGTCCAGATCAACCTCCCGTTCGTTGTTCAAGCCTATTTGCGGGCCTGCCATACTGCGCCCGTCCACCAGGTTTTCCAGCGCAAAGCGGCGCTCTTGAATCGTAAGCTCCTGATGCTTCATCAAAGCCAGTGAGTTGGATATCCGTTTATACAGCTCTTTCGACTGTACCATGTTGATGTTCATATTTTCCGCCAGTCCCAGCATCTCTTCCACCGCCAGAGCCTCTGTGTTGGCGCGAGGCTCGGTGGGCTTGGGAGATTGCTCCGGTGGGGACGCTGGTGCTATGGGGGGCTCGGCCAGATCATAGATGGCAGCGAGATCTGATGAGGTGTCAGACTCGGCCTCCACCGGGTTGTCATGATGTGTTTCTGGCCCTTGTTCCGGTGCGGGAAATGGTTCCTTTTCAGATTGAGACTCAGAGGTGGGTTGCTGGAAGCGCCACTGAGACAGCCCCAGCAAGATCGCTTTGATATTGCTGGGAGGCTGATCCATACCCAGTAGGGCATCAATCATGGTGCTGATACAGTCGGCGGCATTGATCAAGAGTTGAATGTCTTCATTTGATGGCGTTGCACTGGCGTCCGCCAAGGTTTCCAGGATACGTTCCAGCTCATGGCTGATATTGGCCACTGCCTTGATGTTGAGTAAGTTGGCTGCCCCTTTCAGGGTGTGGCTGGCACGTTGCGCGGTCTGTATGTGGCTCGCCAGGTC
>JBFKTM010000304.1:0-4657 GCA_041636295.1 Oleiphilaceae bacterium | reverse complement strand
CCTCTCAGGTGTTTCATATGCTTAGGCGGCAAGTGAAGCGGCCTTTAAGGAAGCCGCTGATAGCTATTACGCCAAAGAGTTTATTGAGACATAAGGAAGCGGTATCCACTATTGATGAGTTGTGTGAAGGTACATTCCACACGGTCTTGCCAGAAGTAGATAACATCGATCCTAAAAAGGTTAAGCGAGTTGTAATGTGTAGTGGCAAGGTTTATTACGACTTATTGGAGCGTCGTCGAGCAGATGAGCAAGAAGATGTAGCCATTGTTCGTATTGAACAGCTTTACCCTTTCCCTTCGGACGATTTGTTGGAAGTGTTATCGGTTTATACCAAACTAAATGACGTGGTGTGGTGTCAAGAAGAGCCGATGAATCAGGGAGCCTGGTACTGTAGTCAGCACCATATGAGGGAAGTATTAAGGGAGATTAATCCCAAAATTTATCTTAACTATGCCGGTAGACCAGCTTCAGCTGCACCCGCTTGTGGCTATGCATCTGTGCATGTCGAAGAGCAGAATAAACTGGTTACAGAAGCATTAGATGTATAACTAAGCAAAGATTTTGTAAAGAAAGGATAACAAATGGCAATTGAAATCAAAGCACCGACCTTCCCTGAATCTGTTGCAGACGGGACCATTGCTACATGGCACAAGCAGCCTGGTGAGCCAGTTTCAAGAGATGAGCTTATCGTAGATATCGAAACGGATAAGGTGGTATTGGAAGTTGTTGCGCCCAGTGATGGTGTTATCGAAAACATCATAAAGGGCGAAGGTGAAACAGTATTAAGCGGTGAAGTTATTGGTGTGTTTGCTGATGGGGCTGCTGGTACGGTTGCGCCATCTGAGGCACCTGCGGCTGCATCAACGGTAGTTGTAGAGTCGGCTTCCAAGGATCTCTCTATCAGTCCTGCTGCTCGTAAATTAGTTGAAGAAAAAGGGTTGGATTCTTCCCTGATTCCTGCAACGGGTAAAGGTGGTCTCATAACCAAAGAAGATGTTGTGAACTATATGGGTGCATCATCCAAGCCGCAAGCTGCTTCTGCGCCCCAAACTGAGTCAGTAAAGGCTCCGTCACCCGCACCGAAAATGCCAATTCTTGAAATGCAAGGTGAAGGGCGTCCAGAAAAACGAGTCCCAATGACGCGCTTACGTGCAAGTATCGCCCGTCGTTTGGTGGATGCTCAGCAAACGGCTGCAATGTTAACGACATTCAATGAAGTTAATATGAAGCCAGTAATGGATCTTCGTAATCAATACAAAGACTTATTCGAGAAAAAGCATAACGGCACACGTCTAGGATTTATGTCTTTCTTTGTGAAGGCGGCCGTTGAAGCACTTAAACGTTATCCAGCTGTAAATGCGTCAATTGATGGTAACGATATTGTCTATCATGGCTATCAGGACATCGGTGTGGCGGTTTCTTCTGATCGTGGCCTTGTCGTTCCTATATTAAGGGACGTAGATGGTATGGGTCTTGCTGACATAGAATCATCGATTCGTAATTTCGGCTTAAAAGCACGCGACGGTAAGTTAGCGATTGAGGATATGACAGGTGGTACATTTACCATCTCTAACGGCGGTGTATTTGGTTCGCTTATGTCTACGCCAATCCTGAATCCGCCTCAGACAGCGATTCTTGGAATGCATAAAATTCAAGAGCGCCCAATGGCGGTTAATGGTGAAGTGGTTATATTGCCAATGATGTATTTGGCGCTGTCCTATGACCACAGGATGATCGATGGTAAAGAAGCGGTTCAGTTTCTGGTAACGATTAAAGAGTTACTGGAAGATCCGGCTCGAATCATCCTAGACATATAACACACTAAATTTTAAGCGGAAAATTGAAATGTCAGAAAAATTTGATGTCATCGTTATTGGGGCGGGTCCAGGCGGATATGTTTCAGCTATTCGTTGTGGACAACTGGGTTTAAAAACGGCGTGTGTGGAGAAATGGACCTCTGACGCCGGTAAGCAGATTCTGGGTGGAACCTGCTTGAATGTCGGATGTATACCGTCGAAAGCCCTACTAGAGTCGTCTCACAAATACGAAGAGGCTCGACACGAGTTTGAGATGCACGGCATTGGCACTGGTGATGTCACGATGGACGTCACCAAAATGATGGAGAGGAAAAACACCATCGTTAAGAATCTGACAGGGGGGATTGCCTCTCTGTTCAAAGCCAATGGCGTAAAATCGATTCAGGGGTCGGGTAAGGTTTTAGGTGGTAAGCAAGTTGAAGTGACAGACCAAAACGGCGACGTTACGGTTTACGATGCTGATAATATAATTATTGCTACCGGTTCGACACCCGTTGAGATTCCGCCCACACCGTTGACTGAAGGCTATATTGTAGACTCTACGGGAGCACTGGCTTTCGAAGAGGTGCCTAAGCGTCTGGGTGTTATTGGTGCTGGTGTTATTGGTCTTGAGCTGGGCAGTGTTTGGGCTCGTTTGGGATCTGAAGTAACGGTTCTTGAAGCGCAAGATACATTTTTACCTGCTGTAGATCAGCAGATCGCTAAGGAAGCGCTTAAGCAGTATAAAAAGCAAGGGCTGGATATAAAGCTAAAAGCGCGCGTAACGGGAAGTGATATTAAGCGTGGTTTGATCACGGTTTCCTATGAAGATACTAAAGGGAAGCAAGAGGCTAAGTTCGACAAAGTGATCGTTGCTGTTGGTCGTGCCCCTTATACTGAAGGCTTGTTGTCTCCTGAGAGCGGCGTCAATCTGGATGAGCGTGGATTTATCTTTGTAGATGATCAGTGTCGTACCGATGTACCGGGTATTTATGCTGTTGGTGATGTCGTACGTGGACCAATGCTTGCTCACAAAGGAATGGAAGAGGGAGTTATGGTCGCGGAGCGAATCGCTGACCAGAAGACGCAGGTTAACTATGACTGTGTTCCTGGTGTGATCTACACTAACCCGGAAATTGCGTGGGTAGGTAAGACAGAAGAGCAGTTAAAAAATGAGGGTGTTGAGTACAATGTTGGCACCTGCCCATTTGCTGCTAATGGTCGAGCTATGGCGGCTAACAATACGGTTGGTATGGTTAAGGTCATTGCTGATGCCACTACAGATCGTATTTTGGGTGTTCATATTATTGGACCTCAGGCATCTGAGTTGGTTACTCAAGCCGTAATTGCCATGGAGTTTGGGTCAAGTGCAGAAGATCTGGGGCTAACAATGTTTGCTCACCCTACGTTGTCAGAAACAGTTCATGAAGCGACGTTGGCGGTGGCTGGTCATGCCATTCATATTGCCAACCGTAAAAAGAAAAAGTAAACGTTAATCGATAATTAACGTCATAAATTGGCTGTCGGAGAGTGATCCTTTCCGATGGCTCAATAGCTCACAGAACTGTGGGCTGTGTACAACTGTCTGGATAAACGGAAAAAACTATGAATCTACACGAGTATCAGGCAAAGCAACTTTTCGCTGAGTATGGCTTGCCCGTATCAACAGGATACGCTTGCGATACCCCTGATGAGGCTGCAGCAGCTGCTGACAAAATTGGCGGTGATAAGTGGGTTGTTAAAGCACAGGTGCATGCTGGTGGCCGAGGAAAGGCTGGTGGTGTTAAGCTCGTCAGCTCAAAAGAAGAGATCAAGGCGTTTGCAGAGCAGTGGTTAGGTAAAAATCTGGTTACTTACCAAACTGATGCAAATGGACAGCCTGTCACTAAAATTCTGGTTGAATCCTGTACAGATATTGCACAAGAGCTGTATCTTGGCGCAGTAGTCGATCGCAGTACGCGTAAAGTCGTATTTATGGCGTCGACCGAGGGTGGTGTTGAAATTGAGAAGGTGGCCGAAGAGACGCCTGAAAAGATCCTGCAGGCAGTTATCGATCCATTGGTTGGTGCTCAGCCATACCAGGCTCGAGATTTAGCTTTCCAGTTAGGTTTAAGTGGTGATCAGGTAAAACAGTTTACTAAGTTGTTTGTTGGCTTATCACAACTATTCCACGACTACGATTTGGCATTGCTTGAAATCAACCCGCTGGTTATTACCGATGAAGGCAACCTTCACTGCCTGGACGGAAAAATTAACATCGACAGTAATGCACTGTATCGCCAGCCAAAATTGCGTGAAATGCGTGATCCTTCCCAGGAAGACGAGCGTGAAGCCCACGCAGCTGAGTGGGAACTTAACTATGTAGCACTTGAAGGTAGTATCGGCTGTATGGTTAATGGTGCCGGTCTTGCGATGGGTACGATGGATATCGTTAAACTGCACGGTGGCGAGCCAGCCAACTTCCTGGATGTTGGTGGTGGTGCAACGAAAGAGCGTGTAACCGAAGCCTTTAAAATTATTCTTTCTGATGAAAGTGTTAAAGCAGTATTGGTTAATATCTTTGGTGGTATTGTTCGATGCGATCTAATCGCTGACGGTATCATTGGGGCCGTTGAAGAGGTTGGTGTTAAGGTTCCAGTTGTTGTGAGATTGGAAGGCAATAACGCTGAGTTAGGCTCCAAGAAGTTGGCGGATAGTGGATTAAATATTATTGCGGCCGACAGTCTGACGCATGCCGCTGAATCGGTTGTTAAGGCTGCAGGGGGTCAAGCATAATGAGTGTTTTAATCGACAAGAATACCAAAGTTATCTGCCAGGGCTTTACCGGTTCTCAAGGTACGTTCCACTCAGAGCAGGCGATT
>JBFKTM010000303.1:0-4663 GCA_041636295.1 Oleiphilaceae bacterium | reverse complement strand
GCCTGCTGATAGCTGTAACCATGGGTTAGTGCATAGAGGAATGCCCCGGCAAACATGTCGCCCGCCCCGTTTGAGTCTACTGCAGTAATGGCGTGAGGTGCGATTGACAGTTGGTTGGTGCCGTCGAATACCAGGGCGCCTTTGCTTCCGAGTGTAATTGCGAAACTTTTAGCGATCGTTTTAAGCTGCTGTACCGCTTGCTCCAGATTGTCGGTGTCGCAGAAGTTTAGAGCCTCAGCTTCATTACAGAATAGCAGGTCAACGCCGTCGCCGATCATTTCAATCAGGCCGTCTTTAAAAAACTGCACCATTGCCGGGTCGGAAAAGGTGAAGGCTGTCTTCACTCCGTTCGCTTCTGCAATTTTTCTAGCCTCGATAGCGGCCGGTCGGGCACTCTCAGATGATACCAGGTAGCCCTCAATGTAGAGATACTCTGAGGCTTTAATGGCGGCTTCGTCCAGATGCTGGGTAGAAAGGTCCGCAGTGATTCCCAGGTAGGTGTTCATGGTGCGCTCTGCATCAGGCGTCACCATGACCAGGCACTTACCGGTATTACCGCTCTCACGATCATCTCCCAGATTAGTATCTACCCCAGCGGATGTTAGGTCGTTTACGTAAAAATCACCGGGCTCATCATTGGCAACGTTACATGAGTAAAAGGTTTTTCCACCGAAATAACTGACTGCAATGATGGTATTAGCGGCTGAACCACCACTGGCTCGTTTCTTAAGTCCATAAGTGGCTTTCAGTTTTGCAAGAATGTCTTCCTGTCGGTCTTGCTCGACCAGTGTCATTAAGCCTTTTTCGATACCTGTCTCTTGTAAAAACTGGTCTTCAACCTCAAACTCTTTATCAACTAGCGCATTACCGATGCCGTATACGTGGTATTTGGTCATATCTTTCGACTCATTTTTTTAATTGGTTAAACGTTACATGATCAAACGTATTTGATGCTTCACTGCCTGATACTTATAACCGCGTAGTGTAGCCATAATTTCGTGTATTTGCAGCGCTTCAGTTCATACTCTTCAGGTATCTTACTGTGAAAAGTATGATGAACGCTTATTATTGCTGTTTCCTCACCTGATAGAGTGCTTCCGATCTGGCGACAATTTGGCCAGATGAATCTTTAAGCTCACCGTGAAGCGTAAAGTTGCTTTTTCCGTGTAACGAAGACTCCCTCTCTATGCGCATAACTTCTTTAGGGGAAATCGCGAACTCAACCGTCACGTCAGTTTTAGCCACTTTTAGATAAGACATTTTTAACTCTTTGAGAATGGGGTAGTACGCAGCGTCGAAATTAAATATCGACAATATACCTCCGGGTAACTCGGCAATGGTAAAGAGGGCTCCGGCATACATGGTTCCAATGTGATTCTTGTTTCCTTTAAGGGGAATTTTGGCCTTGAGGTAGCCATTGTTCAGTTTGACCACCTCAAAATGATTTCTGGAAGCAAAAGGGATGGCTAACCCAATCCATTTGTTTACGGCGTACAGAGCGCCTTGTTTTGTGACGTTGCCCAATGGATTGTTAACTTCGATTGCCGCTGCATTTTTTATTGCTGAAAGCGCCGTTTTTCTGACTTGTTGCAGAATCGTGCTCATACTGGCATCACCCCTGGTTGGTGGGAAGTGTGATCGTAAACGTCGAGCCATGGCCAGGCTTACTTTTGACGTCAATTACTCCATGATGTTTTTCGATAACAATGCTAACAAAGTTTAGACCAAGCCCAGCACCTTTGGGGCCGCTGCTTTCAGATACTCGTTGGCGTCGAAAGCGGTCAAAGATTGTCGGGAGTTCGTCAGCCTCGATACCATAGCCGTGATCTTGAACGGATACAATCGCTGATTGCCCCTCAATCGAGAGTGAGATATTAATCGCCGAGCAGCTGTCACTGTATTTTATTGAGTTTGATAACAGGTTAATCATCACACGTTCAAGCAACTCAGCATTGCCTTTAATCCAAACCTCATCGGTGTCGTTAACCGTTATGGGGATAGATTTTTCATTGGCTTGGTGGGTAATGCTGTCAATGCTGTTTTCTATAATTGTTAATAGATCACACTCATAGAACTGGGCATCGCTCATCTGTTCGGCACGATTAATCTGTAGAAACTGCTCTGCTAGATTAAGACTGCGGTGGGCATGATGGGCAATTTTATTGAATGTTGACTCATCAGCAGCAATCCGACCTTGCTTAAGCCCATCAATCATGGCCAGTTGTGAAACCAGTGGAGATCTTACGTCATGCGATAGAAAGCTGACTAGCTCGTTCCGTTCACGTTGTTGCTGTTTAATAGAAGTAACGTCGGAGAGGTTGATAATCATACCCGCATCACCCGGTGTTGCGGAAAATGAGGGGACAAAATGAAACATAAAATCTCTCGTGCCCATGGTTGACTCTACAATGCTTGAGTCACCATTAATCAACACTTTCTGAATGACTGTTTCCCAGGCAGGATCTTTCTGACTGGCAAGATTCGAGGCGGTTGATTGCGCGCCAGAGTGTGCCTGAGTCAACACGTTCAGTATGGGTTGACCCACGACTGATTGCTTGGGAAGTTGCAGCCAATGCTCAATATGACTATTGATAAATAAAACGATTCCTAATGCATCGGTAACGATCACACCATCTGGCATATTCTCGAATCCATCAGAGATGAAACGTCGCATATCCCCCATTGAGGTGATTGCTTGCCTGACTTGAGCAATGCGGGTTGCGATCTTTTCGTACCGTTTTAAAACGCCTACAGACTGCCGCGTGATATCGTCTAGCTGTAGCCTATGTAAAAAAGCACGTTTTTTATCTATCTCGTCGGTCTCGTTCCAGTGTAATCCCAACTCATAAACTGTGTTATCTTTATAGAGCTGTATCCAACTGCTATTGGTAGAGTGAAACCAGTGGTTAGGGATGAGCTTCTTTGGTGGCTTCAAGTGAGTTGCGGGGCTCCCCGCAATGATTGATCCAGTCTGTAACAGAACATAGTGGTCCGGCTTGAGCATCGTGACCAGTGCTGATAACAGTTGCTTAATTGGGCGTTGAGCCAGATTACGTACGGTCAGTGCGGGTTCTTGATAGAGGCGCTCAAGCTCATTGTTCAAGAACCGATTTAGTTGCGATAGACGTTGCCAACTCCATAGCGGGTAGGCGGTAATCAGGCCAATAACAGCCGCCGCTGGCGGGTACCAGTGGCGGTCAAAAAACAAAATAGCGAGACTGAATAGAATAACGCCAACAATCATTAAAAGCGTTATAGGGAGCGCTTGCTCCGGTGAAAGTCGAGGTAATACCAGTACCGGGATCAAGACAAAGGCGAAGGTTAGCAGGTAGATCCAGTGTTGTTGCAAGGGTTCAATAGTCGCCTCCTGTATTAATGCAGAATAGGCATTGGCATGCAGCTCGACGCCGGGCATCGGCGAAGCAAGTCCGGACACAGGGGTCGGCAAGACATCACTTAAACCGGCGGCGGTAGCACCAATCAGTACCACTTTACCCGCTAACTGTGAGGGGTCGATATTTCCTTGCAGAACATCAATATAGGAAAAGGTAGGGAAGGTGCCCGCCTCACCGGCAAAGGGAATCATGGTATAACCTGAGCGAACATTGACAAACGCTGCCACATGATCAGTCTCTTCAGGTTTGAGGGCGTGACGGATTGCGATCATCGGGTGAGTTGTTTCGGTTAGCGCCAGAGACATGCTTGGCCAATAGGCTTCACCAAGCCCTTCCCTGAGGTAAAAGCCTCGTGCGATGCCGTCAATATCAAGCTCAACGTGAATATGCCCCAAATTTCTTGCGGCAGCCGTCAGCTCAGGAATGGGAATGATTTCAGACAGTGTTGTTTCATAACTTCTTGGGTGAATATGCAGGGGTAAGAATACATTGCCGTTACGTTGGATGGATTCAGCAAAAGCCCTGTCATCTTCGGGGTGGTTGAAGTCGGGCTCGGCAAAGATAATATCGAATGCCACCGCTTTACTGCCCACCTCTGTTAGACGGTCTACCAACTCCGCATGGGCGGATCGTCGCCAGGGCCATTGCCCCAATACATCAAGGCTTTTCTCATCTACCGCGATAATCGCGGTGTTTTTTTCGGGAGTAAGCGGTGAAAGGCGTATGGCAAAATCGTAAACGATTAAGTTAAGGCGCTCGGGCAGCTGAGTGTATATAAGCAAGCCGCTGAGTGAAACCAGTATGAAGGCCAATAAAAATTGTTCGAATGAACGGAAGTTGAGCGTGTTATCCCAAGTCATAAGAAAACGAGTCCATTAAAGCACGAGAGCGCTCTATCAGTATAAATACCTTGCCGATTATTGTACTAACTCACTGTGCTTTACTTAATTTAAGCTCTTTGCCAATGCTGAATTCTGATTTGTAGAGCTCGTTTCCAACGCCTTTAACTCTGGCAAAATAACGTTTCCCTTGTGTTAGCTTTATGCTTGCACTCGCTTTATCCAGGATCTCTTCGTGGAGCACATTCTCAAATTCAAAGTCTGCGGCCAGTTGCAACACATACTGCTGTGCCTGAGGAACGGTGTTCCAGAAAATTTTGGCGGTGTTGCCTATATAGTTAACGCTGATGATCTGGCTCGGCGGTAGCATCCCCTTAATTCTCAATCGCCTGATATCGCTGAAGGCTGAACTGCTTCCTCCGGCTAGAG
>JBFKTM010000302.1:0-4716 GCA_041636295.1 Oleiphilaceae bacterium | reverse complement strand
TGTTTGATGGGCAGCCAGTATTGGAAAGCAGTCGAGTGGCTTATCAAAAAATATGGGCCGAGACGAGCTACCGTATGCAATCGCTGCGAGATAACTCTGAGTGTGCGAAGGAAGAGTATGATCAAATTGATGATGCGGGTGATCCCGGTCTCCATGTATCAACCACCTTTGATATTGCTGAAGATATTGCCGCTCCTTACATCAATACGGGGGTAAGGCCGAAAATTGCTGTATTGAGAGAGCAGGGTGTTAACGGGCAAGTAGAAATGGCTGCCGCTTTTGATCGTGCTGGCTTTAGTGCTGTCGATGTCCATATGAGTGATATATTGTCTGGACGGGTTGGACTGCAAGATTTCAATGCACTGGCTGCTTGTGGAGGTTTCTCCTATGGTGACGTGTTGGGTGCCGGTGAAGGGTGGGCTAAGTCGATTCTCTTTAATGCGTTGGCCAGGGATCAGTTTTCTGCATTTTTTGAAAGGAACGATACATTGTCGTTAGGCGTTTGTAATGGCTGTCAAATGTTGTCGAATTTGCACGAATTAATACCCGGTGCCGACGCATGGCCTCACTTTGTGCGGAATCGCTCTGAGCAGTTCGAAGCACGTTTGACGATGGTTGAGGTGCAGAATTCTCCATCAGCATTTTTAGCGGGAATGAGTGGTTCAAGAATGCCAATTGCGGTGGCTCACGGAGAGGGACGAGCCGAGTTTGCATCAAAAGAGAAACTGTCCATACTGAATGAGAGTGGACTGGTTGCTCTTCGCTATGTTGATAGTCGTGGTAACGCTACGGAGCAGTATCCAGCAAACCCCAATGGATCTCCTATGGGGATTTCGGGGTTAACGACGAAAGATGGTCGAGCGACGATCATGATGCCACACCCCGAGCGTGTCTTTAGGGCTGTCCAAAACTCCTGGCATCCTGATGAGTGGGGGGAAGATGCTCCTTGGTTAAGAATGTTCAGGAATGCCCGTAAATGGTTGGGCTAAAGTAGACTAAGAAAAAACCGCCGTGATAGGCGGTTTTTTTATGCCCTCATTTTTAGCATGCTAAAATGTGAAAGTTTATAAGCAAAAGTTACGGTAGGTATTTCTGGTAGGCGGATAACGATGCGTCAGTAGCGATGAGGAATACAAAAATAAAAATGACTGAATAATTTAAAATATGGGCCAATTAGCTATTGAAAATTTTAAATTATTAGGATTTATGCACAAAATTGTTGGTTTTATGGGCAGCATGCCTTTATCTGCATAAAATTGTGTGGCTGGATGGTGTTGACAAATGTATCGTGTTGATAAATAAGGTTAAATTGTTTTAGCCTAAAATCTCAACAATTTGAGTTTATTCCAGTAATGATGGGCGTTAGAGGCATTTTCTCAGTCTTTATCCCCAAAGTTATCCACAGAAATGGTGGATAACTTTGTTGGGCGTAGATTATGCTGTTGGTGGGGCGTTTAATTAGAAATGGAGGGGGTCGGTAGTGTATAAAATTTGTTTTTTTGTGCCCGAAACGCATCTGGATGTGGTTAAAGAGGCTGTTTTTGCCACAGGTGCTGGAACTATCGGTAACTATGATTGTTGCTGCTGGCAGGTAAAAGGAAGTGGGCAGTTTAGAGCGCTAAACGGAAGTGATCCATTTATTGGACATGTTGGGAGTCTGGAGACAGTAAGCGAATACAAAGTGGAACTGGTGTGTGATGATGAGCTGATTAAAAAAGCAATCGACGCATTAAAGGAGGCACATCCCTATGAAGAGCCTGCATTTGATGTGTGGAAGTTGGAGGTGTTTTAGTTGAGTTGTGGGCGTTTTAATGAATCGTAAATAGCGAATGTTATGGTTTACTTTTTATAATGTCTCTAACATGGACCGGGAAGTGATTGTTTTCCAGATCTGCAAGGTACTGCTCTAGAGTCTGCTGAACGGTAGGGAATGAGATTTGATCCCATGGGATTTCGTCTGGTGTAAAAAGGCGAGTTTCTAGTGTTTCTTCACCCGCTCCAAACTCTTCATTGACGAGTGTTGCTCTGAAGAAGATATGTACTTGATCAATTTGAGGGATATTCATTACCGTGTATAGACCATCTAATGAGACTTTTGCTTCAGCTTCCTCCCAAGTTTCTCTCAATGCCGCTTCCGATGTTGTTTCTTGATTTTCCATAAAGCCGGCAGGCAGCGTCCAAAAACCTAAACGGGGTTCAATGGCCCTTTTACAGAGCAGTATTTTCCCTTTAAAAATAGGGAGGGTTCCAGCAACGATCTTGGGATTTTGGTAGTGAATAGTGCCGCAGTTGATGCAGACATGCCGTAACCGGTTATCACCTTCAGGTATCTTTTTCTCGACTGGATTGCCGCAGTCACTACAAAATCTCATAAATTTTACCGGCCGAATTGATTTAATATAACAGTATATATTGATTCAAAAATAGGGTCATGCATTAAAAGAAAAGCTGTGGTAGTTTCTTGTGCTTGGGATTTAACCAGAAAACAGAACGATATAATTGGGAGTAAGAAGTGATTTATAGACTTGGAGATAGGGTTGTTAAACTAGAAGGTGGTGGTCACTTTATCGCCTCAAATGCAACCTTGGTTGGTTCCGTAATATTAGGGGATAAAGCGAGTGTTTGGTTTAATGTCGTTATCAGGGCAGATAATGACACCATATCTATTGGACCAAAATGTAACGTTCAAGATGGGAGTGTGTTGCATACTGATGCATCTTTTAAGTTGGAACTCGGTGAGGGGGTCACTGTTGGTCATCAGGCGATGTTACATGGGTGTGTGGTTGGCGATTATAGCTTAATAGGAATAAACTCCGTTGTTCTAAATGGGGCTAAGATAGGTAGGCACTGCTTAATCGGTGCGAATACATTGATACCTGAAGGAATGGAAGTACCTGACGGTTGTTTAGTTGTTGGGAGTCCAGGTAAGGTCAAGCGTCAATTGACAGAGGTTGAGAAAAAGGTGTTGGAGGCGAGCGCTGCACATTATGTTAATAATGCCGAGCGTTACAATAAGCAAATGACTGAACAGAAATTATGATGTTGAAAATATTGATAGATGGTAGATAAATGGCAAAGCAAGAAACTGATGTGATTATTTCGCCCTGTATTGGGATTTGTGCGCTTGATGAGAGTGATATCTGTGTTGGGTGTTTTCGGACGGGGGCGGAGATTTCTGAGTGGGGGGGGATGACTGTTATTGAAAAGAGGTCGGTATTGGCGTCTGTTAAAGAAAGAGAAAAATCTTCATATATAGGTTGAGTTAGGTTGTTGGGCGTTTCTGTGTTGAGAGGGTGAGGGTAATGGTATCTATTGGTACTCCGTTAAGTAAAAGTGCGACCAAGGTTCTGTTTTGTGGAGCGGGTGAGCTTGGAAAAGAGGTGGTTATTGAGCTGCAGCGCCTTGGTGTAGAGGTGATTGCAGTCGATCGATATGAAAATGCACCTGCAATGCAGGTGGCTCACCGTTCACATGTAATAGATATGTTGTGTCCATCCTCATTGCGTGAAGTGATTTTAAAAGAAAAGCCAGACTTTATTGTTCCGGAGATCGAGGCGATAGCGACAGGTGAGTTGGTGCGCCTGGAGTCAGAGGGGTATAAGGTTGTCCCTTCAGCAAGGGCGGTGAATTTAACGATGAACCGAGAAGGAATTCGGCGCCTTGCTTCAGAGGAGTTAGGGGTTAAAACATCTCCATACATATTTGCTTCAAGTCGTGAAGAGTTTGATGCTGCGGTATGCGAAATCGGGTTACCCTGTGTAGTTAAACCAATTATGAGTTCTTCGGGTAAGGGTCAGAGTTATATAAAAGAAGAGTCAGACATTGAGTCTGCTTGGCAGTATGCGCAAGAGGGTGGTAGAGCGGGAGCGGGCAAAGTTATCGTAGAAGGGTTTGTTAAATTTGATTATGAAATAACACTATTAACAGTTCAGCATGTTGGTGGAGTTTCGTTTTGTGAACCGATAGGGCACGTTCAGGTGGATGGTGACTATCGAGAGTCGTGGCAACCCCAGTGCATGAGTCCAATTGCTCTTGAGAAATCGAAAGAGATTGCTGCAAAAGTGACTCGGAGTTTGGGTGGGTTTGGGGTATTTGGTGTTGAACTTTTTATTAGTGGGGACGATGTCTATTTTAGTGAGGTGTCTCCAAGGCCTCATGATACTGGGCTGGTTACCCTTATCTCTCAAGATTTATCGGAGTTTGCACTGCATGCACGAGCAATACTCGGGCTGCCGATACCCGTTATTAGGCAGTTGGGCTCTTCGGCCTCATCGGTATTGCTGGCTAAGGGTAGTTCCAATTCGGTCACGTATGGAAATTTGCAGCAGGCGCTATCGGTAGAGGATACTCAAGTCCGCCTTTTTGGAAAACCAGGCGTGGAGGGGACGCGACGTATGGGGGTTGCTCTTTCGAAAGCTGAAACGGAGCTGGATGCGCGAGAGAAGGCAAAAAAGGTATCGGAACTCATCAGTGTTTCGTTGTGATTAAGAGTATCGTAAGTGCGTAGCTAGGATATTTAGTTGGCGCCTCTGCTTGAAAAAAATGAAATATGAGCCATATTTAATAATGGGGTTGAATGAGCGATCAAAGGGAAATTCGATTATTTTCGGGATAATTGTCTTTTATTTTCCAAACCCTGTTGACGGCAGTCCCTGAATCTATATAATGCGCACCTCTTCTGAACGAGGCGCCACGAACAAGGCAGTCTCTAAAGAG
>JBFKTM010000301.1:0-4736 GCA_041636295.1 Oleiphilaceae bacterium | reverse complement strand
GCGGGTTATTGCAAATTTTACCGTGGATGTGGGGCATAAGCAGAGCGAAGCGCTGATGGAGGGGCGGGTTGATAGCGCGGAGTCGGTATGGGTGGTGCATTGCCCGACATTTTTTGATCGGCCTGGCGGCCCCTATCTTGATGAATCTAAAACCGATTGGCCCGATAACTGGCTGCGCTTCGCACTACTATGCCGCGTCGCTGAAGCAATCGCACTGGGTCATGTGTTGAGCCAATGGATACCAACAGTGGTACACTGCAACGACTGGCATGCGGGGCTGGTACCGGCGTTGCTATCACAACATGCTGTGCGTCCAGCCACGGTCATGACCATTCATAACCTGGCCTATCAGGGCGTATTTGGCTACGATGCCTTCCAGCAATTGAAGCTGCCTGCCCACTGGTGGTCTTTCGATAAACTGGAGTTTTACGGCAACTTCTCTTTTCTGAAAGCCGGGGTCGTATTTGCAGATTTCATAACCACCGTCAGCCCGACCTATGCGAATGAGATCATCACACCCGAGTTTGGCTACGGTATGGAAGGGGTGTTGGCCTTCCATCAACCGCGCCTGCAAGGTATTTTAAACGGCGTGGACTACGCACTCTGGAACCCCGCCTCAGACCCTTATATTCCGCACCCATACCAGCAAGCGAGTCTCGAACGGAAGGCCACTAATAAATTGGCCTTTCAGCAAACCGTGGGCCTAAACTCTGATGGTTTATCCCCGCTGGTGGGTGTGGTCAGTCGGTTGGTTCACCAAAAAGGGATGGACCTGCTGCCAGCCCTGATCGAGCAAACCCTGCAGAAGCCGACGGCCGGTCATGAGTTGCAATGGGCAGTATTGGGGAGTGGCGAGCGCTATATTGAAGCGGCGCTGCAGGCATTGGCACAGAAGTACCCTGACCGGGTCAGTGTTCAGATTGGCTATGATGAACCGATGGCCCACCAGGTGGAGGCAGCGGCCGATCTGTTTCTTATGCCATCACGTTATGAACCCTGCGGCTTAAACCAGATCTACAGTCTTAAATATGGCACCCTGCCGATTGTCAGAAAAACCGGTGGTCTGGCCGATACGGTCGTTGATGCAACCCCTCATGCCATTGAGCTCGGTACCGCCACCGGCGTGCAGTTTGAGCAGTGTGATATCCCCTCCATAGCCCATGCATTAGCGCGCGCGGTCATGTTGTATGAGGATAAAGCCTTACTACGGAGAGTGCGGCGTACCGCCATGTCACAATCGTTTGGCTGGGAGTCTAGTGCGGCAGAGTATCAAGCGGTCTACCAGTATGTTGCCAGACATCGTCATCGGAAGGTGTAAATACGAATACTTATTTCCAATATGGCCATGTCGTCACCTACACTGTATACATTGATTATCGACAGACAGAGTTCATCATGAGTAGATCTTTGAGGTCATTTTCAACACGCAGTTTATTGTTGTTTAGTCTGTTCGGCGGCTTATTGTCAGTGAGTCAACGTTACGCCGTTGCAGATAATGTGGTGCAGCTCGTGTCTGTCGAGGCTCCGCCTTATTATGGCGAGGCGCTGCCGGATCAAGGGTTTGTTTCTACGATTATCAGAGAGTCATTTGCGGTTCATCAGCATCGGGTTGAAATCAGTTTTTTCCCCTGGAAGCGTGCGTTATACATGGTGGAGTCGGGGCGTGCGGATGGCATCTTTACCATTTGGTATCGTGATGATCGCGCCAAGTGGTTAAATTACTCAACGCCGTTATATGTGGCCGAAACGGTCTTTCTTAAGCCTAAATCACTGATTATTGATTATCGGGGATTACAAAGTTTAAAGGGATATTCCATTGCGTATGTTCTGGGCTACGCTTATCCACAACCATTTTATGATGCCAATTTAAGATTACAGCACGCCACAACTGATGTCGGTATCATTCAGCGCTTGATCAATCATCAAACCAATTTGGCAATTATTGACCGATTACAGGGGCTCTATTTGCTCAAAACGATGATAGGGGATGAGTATCTCCAATATGACGCCCTTGAGCCTCCGATTGAGAAAGCGGTAAACCACTTAGCTATAGCGAAAAGCGTTCCCCAAAGTGATCAGTTGATTCGTGATTTTGATGATGGATATCAACAGCTGCTTAGCACAGGGCGCGTCACAGAGATTGTTAAGGAAGCGGGCTATTGGGAGTTTTACAGCACTCAAATACAGTTACTGGAAAAAATGCAGTCTGATCATTGACCTTTGCTAAGGGCAGCGCAGGGGGGGGCGATTGTGTTGATGGTTGAGAGTAACGCTCTGCACCTTTGCTATACGTAGCCACTATCTGAAAAACAGGCCTATTTGTTACCATGATCTAACTCCGTGTCGGGTTAAAACCCTACCTACTTGAAAGTACATTGGTCAGTTTTGCCACAAAACTGACCAATAAAACGTTCGATACGTTTTATTGGGAACAGACTGATTTAAATGTTCCCGGCGTAACGCCTAGCCTCTGTTTGAATACTCTATTAAAGTGACTTTGGCTGCTAAACCCACAGCTTAAGGCGATGTCTGCGAGTGATTGGCCTGCCACGATGGCTTGTTTGGCTTTTTCAACACGGGTGTGCATGAGATATTCATTAGGGGTGAATCCTGTGGATGCTTTGAACATTCGCAATAAATGGTATTCACTCAGGCTGGCGATTTCAGCCAGTTCAGCAAGGTGAACGGCACGATAATAGTATTGATGAATATACGCTTTGATTCGTCGCACAAGGGCTGGGCTCAGGCCACCTGTCAGTATGGATTTTTTGTGCAGGCAGTAGCGCCTGTCAGACAGCAAGTGCTGAAAAATAAGTTGGATCGTTTGCTCTTGTTTAAGCGGATTATGGCTGTCTACATCGCTTGTGTCATTTGCTGAAAACAGCTGTTGGGCCAAGGCTACCAGTTTTGCATCGTCATGGAATGTCAGCTCTGGTACTTCGATAGATCTGGGCTCAATATCCAGCGTAGTGGACGCAAATTGTTTTATCGACTCATCGGAGAAATACAGATGAGCAAAGCTAAAGGGAGCGGTAATCTCCCATTGTGACTCATGAAACTGAGGAAAAATGCACAGGCTGCCGGTATGCCCTGAACCTCGATCCACGTCAATGCGGCGCGAGCCTTCGCCCCCTTGCAGATAAAAACTCAAGGTGTGCACCTGGTCGGCATGATAGCTCACGCGATCCAGTGCATTGGTCCAGTGGGCGGTCTTGAAGTGTCTGTTGATGGTATGCTCGGCCAGCAACTGCGCGTTGGATCTATCCAGGGTGTCGAACACCGATTCTCGATTTGTCATCAGCATCCCCTCCCTTTTATTAGTTCATGGTTAAAAAACACTTCAGCCGAGTTTACCGATAACCGTAGATTACTCGCACCTCGCCGATTGCTCAACGGGCGGTACCCTAATAACCGCAAGATCGTGCAAAAATCGCAACATTGTGCAATACCGGGATGTCGAAGTTTCGTACCCTGATAGCCACCTCAATGAATTGATGCAGAGAGATCTATGAACATTTTTCTATATGCCACCACAGTACTGATTTGGGGGTCGACCTGGATTGCAATCTATTTTCAACTGGGCGACATACCGGTCAGTGTCTCCGTTTTCTATCGGTTTGCGTTAGCAGCATTACTGCTGCTGCCAGCAATGTGGCTGACCGGAAAACTACAGCCGACGGATCGTTCAGATCATCGGTTTCTGCTATTGCAGGGGGCTTGCCTGTTCTCGTTTAACTTCATCTGTTTTTATACGGCAACGCAATACGTGACCAGTGGACTGGTCGCGGTGGTGTTTTCATTGGCAACGCTGTTCAATGCCGTAAATAATCGTATTTTCTGGAAGGAGTCCATCCCCCAGAAGGTGATGGTTGCCGGAGGGCTCGGAACGACCGGACTAATTCTGCTCTTTATGCCGGAATTGACAAGTAAGGCGGATGATCCTTCGCGTGTGATGGATACTGTTAAAGGATTAGTGCTGGCGGGCGTCGGCACCTATCTGTTCTCGCTCGGCAATATGATCTCCAAACGCCACAGCTTAAAAGGCATTAAACCGATTACCACCAATGCCTATGCCATGACTTACGGCGCACTGATATTGGCGGGCATTTTGTGGATCACGGCGCAGCCATTGGTGATTGATACCCAACCCCGGTACCTGGGGGCGTTGCTGTACCTGAGCCTGTTCGGGTCGATTATCGGGTTTACTGCCTACCTTACGTTGGTTGCACGTTTGGGCGCAAACCGGGCGGCTTATGCTACGGTGATGTTTCCGGTGGTGGCGCTGTTGTTGTCCAGCTGGTTTGAGAGCTATCACTGGCAGCTCAGTAGTTTTGTCGGGCTAGGGCTTACTATGATCGGGAACTGGGTGATCAATACTAACGGCGTTAAGCGTCTCTTCTATAAACCGGGCCGTAGTTTCTCATAAACGGGCTGATATCTATTTCGCCGATGACCGTCAGTGGGTTAGATAAGGCGCAATGATCAGGCTGACCATGGCCAGCACTTTGATTAATATGTTCAGTGAGGGGCCGGCGGTATCCTTGAAAGGGTCGCCTACGGTGTCGCCGACCACACTGGCAGTGTGGGCCTCTGACCCCTTGCCCCCGAGGTGCCCTTTTTCGATATATTTCTTGGCATTGTCCCAGGCCCCACCGCTGTTGGCCATCGTCAGTGCCAACAGCACTCCTACTAATAGCGCACCGGCTAACATGCCGCCAAGGGCTTGTGGTCCCAGT
>JBFKTM010000300.1:0-4781 GCA_041636295.1 Oleiphilaceae bacterium | reverse complement strand
TTGGCAGCTTGAGGGCTTTCGAACATCACCGCGAAATCCACGCTCCCTTTGGCTATTTCATGAATGACACGCGGGTAGGGTCTGATTTGATTACGTATGGTAATACCAGACTCTTTTTCCAGTGATTCTGCCAGCGTAACCAGGAGGCCTTCGGCAAGACCTTGCTGGTTGATAAACCCCCACGGCTTGATATTACTGGTTGAGAAACGAGCCGAGATCAAGTCATTTGCCGAGAGCATGGAGCCATGTAAGAGAAGCAATAGCCCTAACAGAGGGTTGATTATTCGAAACAATAACCGCATAAATAAACTATGGAACGTGTTGTCGGTTTAATGAAAAGGGTGCCGGATTCAGCAGTGGAGAGTCGAAGGGCATCATTTTAGTGCATTTCTACTGGTGAGTGAATGCTTACTGCTAAATTTAGTGCCTCGTCAGGTGTGCGTTTTATATTGCCGTCAGTTTTTAATGGGGAGGGTGGAGAGTAATTATGTCACTCGATATAACGCTTATTGCGGTAAAACTTAAGGTGCTGTGGCGAGAGCAGCCAGACAAAATCTGCTGCACTATTGAGCACATTGCAAGCCAGTTGAATATGAGTGGCCGCACCCTGCAACGGCGATTGAAAGAAGAAGATACCAGCTATGTTGCCTTACAAGATCGAGCACGGCTTGACCTTGCGCTTAAGCTGCTAGAATCCGGTCACAGTGTTGAAGAGGTGAGTGATGCTTTGGGCTTTGCTGACCGAAGGTGCTTTACCCGGGCTTTTAAACGCTGGACCGGGGATTCCCCTAGAGTCTATCGGCAGTGTGAGCAGGAGAAAACCTAAGCGGTCGTCTTTATTTGGGCTATTCTCTATTTGGTCTATTATGGCTTATACAGCATCACAATTTTTACACCCCGTTTAACGGACTATTGAACATCCAAATACCATTAAAACAACAATGAGAATTCAGCTATGAAAGATTTTTCGGGTAAAACTGTTGTCATTACCGGCGCCGGCTCGGGTATTGGAAGAGGCTTGGCAAAACTGCTTGCGAAAAAAGGGGCAGATTTGGCTCTGGTCGATTTAAGCGATGAAAACCTTAAAGAAACTACGGATCAACTATCTGGCAATGCCGCTTGTGTTCGCTGTTATGCGCTGGATGTCAGCGATAAAGATGCGATATATGCGTTAGCTGATAACGTGTATAACGACTTTGGCCGAGTTGATGTGGTTATCAATAACGCAGGGGTTGCGCTGAGTGAAACAGTAGAAGACATGAGCTATGAAGATTTTGAGTGGGTCATGAATATAAACTTCTGGGGCGTTGTTTATGGAACCAAAGCCTTTTTACCCTATCTGAAACGCTCTAGTGAAGCCTATATCGTTAATATATCGAGTATTTTTGGGCTCATTTCCGTGCCCACCCAGTCAGCCTATAATGCCAGCAAATTTGCTGTGAGAGGGTTTACCGAGGCGTTGCGGATTGAGTTGAAGGGAACCACGGTGAAACCTATTTGTGTACATCCGGGTGGGATAAAAACCAATATTGCCAAAAGTGCCCGTTTCTATAAGAGCATCGACGGTTCCCTGGATCGAGATGAGGCCATGAGCATGTTTGACCGCTTCACCTTCACCTCTCCCGATAAAGCCGCAGAGACTATTGTTAAAGGTATTGCTCACAATAATCGCCGAGTGCTCATTGGTCCGGATGCACGAGTGGTTGATTGGTTCCAGAGATTGCTGCCCGATGCCTACGATCGAATATTGGGTCTGTTTTTGAATAAATCGGTATAGGTTGTCACTCATTGGAACATTACCAGGTAGATTGTGTTGTTGTTGGTGCCGGTGTTGTCGGAATCGCCATTGCCCGGCAGTTAGCGCTGCATGGGCATAAAGTATGGGTACTTGAGGCAACCGGTGAGATTGGCAGTGAAACCTCCTCACGGAACAGTGAGGTGATTCATGCCGGCATTTACTACCCGAAAGACAGCCTGAAAGCTAAGTTGTGTGTTACCGGCCGTCGCAAGCTTTACGACTATTGTCAGCAACAGAGTGTGCCTCACAAGCAGTGCGGTAAGCTGATTGTGGCAACGAATGAACCTCAGCTGGATGAACTGGATAACATTATTAAAAAAGGGCAGGCCAACAATGTAGAGGGGCTGGAGATCATAGGCCGACCTCAACTGTTGACGCTGGAGCCTGAGCTAAATGCTCTCGCTGCAATCTGGTCGCCGACGACGGGGATTATTGACAGCCACCAGCTGATGGTGCAGCTACAGACCGATGCAGAAGCGGCGGGTGCCCAATTTGTATTTAATAGCCCGGTTATAGCTGGCGAGATAACGGATACCGGTATTGCGTTGCAGGTCGGTCAGCAACAGCCATTTAAACTAACGCCCCGCCGTTTGGTTAACAGCGCAGGCCTTGATGCCGTAGCGTTGTTACAACGTATTAAGTATTTTCCTACTGAACATATCCCTCCTTTTTTCATGGCCAAAGGTAACTACTTCTCATTGTCGGGCAAGGCACCGTTTAATCACCTTATCTACCCGGTACCTGAACAGGGAGGGCTTGGGGTTCACTTAACGCTCGATATGGCAGGTCAAGCGCGGTTTGGCCCCGATGTAGAGTGGATCGCTGCAAAACACTACCCGGTTGATGAGAGCCGAATGAATGGCTTTGAAGAGGCAATTCAACGCTACTGGCCAACCTTACCGAAAGGGCATCTACAACCCGCCTACGCGGGGATTCGCCCCAAGCTGAGTGGCCCGGCTGAAAACGCAGCTGATTTTGTGATTCAAGATTCAACCGTACATGGCGTACCCGGCTTGGTGAACCTGATGGGGATCGAGTCTCCTGGCCTTACCTCATGTCTGGCCATAGCCGATGAGGTTGCCGCGAGGCTTTAAGCAATTTAATACCAAGGGCTTAAGCGAGGGATTCAGGCCCGCTCTCTACCCCAAAACACCAATGCTATGCCACCCAAGACGAGTAAAGACGCAATGATGAGCCGTAGCTCGATCGTCTCCGATGCAAAAACAACCCCTCCAACCGCTGCAATGATTGGCACGAGCAGTTGCACAATGCCTGCCTGTGTGGCCGTTAATCCTCCTAGTGCTTTATACCAAATTGCATAACCCAAAGCAGAGGCGAGGGCACCTGAAGCAATCGCCAATAAAACACCCTGTAAGGAGAAATGCATCTCACCATAAATTAGCGCCATTATGGCCAAAGGAACAACAAAAGGCAGTGTTTTATAGAAGTTGGTCGCAGTGTCAGCCAAAGCGTTATCGCTAGATTTACCCATATAGGTATAGACACCCCAGGCCACACCGGCAGTACTCATAAGCAGGAATCCGGTTAGTGGGGGCGCCGCCAGTCCAGGCAGCAACAAATATACAAAGCCAGATACCGAGGTAAACAGCCCCAGCCACTCCTTACCGTTCAGTGATTTTCCATCAGCCAGCGTAATGGTAATCATCGTGATCTGTACCGCCCCGAATAGAATCAGTGCGCCCGTACCGGTGGTTAACGTGATATAGGCAAATGAAAAGGTCACGGCATAGAGAAAAAGCATAGCAGCTGGAAGCCAGCGCTTATTTGTGGTTTTTGCAGGCGCGTTAAATGACATTATTAACGCCAGCATGACGTAGCCGGAAACCAACCTAAGAATAGTAAAGCTAGATGCGTCGATTGCGCCAGCCCCCAGTGCTAAACGGCACAGTACCGAGTTAGCTGCAAAGGCAATCAGTGCGATGCTGGTGAGGAGTATGGTTTGGATTTAGGCGTCCTTCATGTTGTTTTTAAATTAAGTGTAGTGCCTAGCAAACAGTTAATCAGCCTTTTGGAGACTCTAGCAAACGATAGGAAAAGACTTAGAGCGCATGTTTAGGTCAATCTTCCTGATTGACAGGTATTGGCACATTGGAGGCATTCGCGTTGAGCCTGGGTTTTGTCAGGAGTTTGCCAAAAGCCGATGTTCAAATATATGTTACGGACAGCTGACACTTCCACAAAGGCGTCATTCACTATCAAACATCAAATCGGTTCAAGCGTCACTAAAGTCAACATTTCTCCCTAGAGATTAATCTTGCTAAGCTTTTAATTAATAAGGATTTTAACCCCTTACGTTCATTTATTGATAGATGTATTTATGGCTCAGTGCCAGTAGGTTGTCAGTCGTCTGGATAAGATATAGAACTACAAAAATTGATTTAGAAAGTTTCAAATTAATTACACTACCAAAGAAAGGAGCTGGATTTTTTTCCGATAACTTTTCCCTCAAATACAAGTTTTGCCTCCGAGGCGGCTAAGCCATAACAAACGTGTAGAGGCAATAAATGCTCCTCTCTAGGGTGGCAATACCTCGCGAAGGGGGCATCACTCCACTTAATAAGCCTCTTTTCACGCTCTTCCGAAGTGAGATTTCTATCTACACAGGTGTCAATAAGCCATTGTTCAAAAGCTTCATTCTTTTCGTCATGGGGGGAGGCTTGTTTCGACATAAACTCTCTTAAGTTATGGAATGAGAATCCCGAGCCAATGATCAGAACGTTTTCTTTACGCAATTCTGATAGAGCCTTTCCAATTTGAATATGTAGTTTGGGATCTAAACTCTTAACAAGAGATATTTGAATGCATGGAATATTTGCCTCTGGATACATGATTTTTAAAGGAACATACATGCCGTGATCGAATCCGCGCTGATAATCCAACTTAGATTCAATCTCATGCCCCTTTAAAAGCTCATGGACCTTTATTGCTAGCTCCGAATTTCCCGGGGCTCTGTATTGAATGT
>JBFKTM010000299.1:0-4788 GCA_041636295.1 Oleiphilaceae bacterium | reverse complement strand
TAGAAAACATCCGGGACATTGAGTCCTACAGTATAAAAAGCTTCTCCAGAGACACTACTACCGAAGGTATTATGAAGAAAAATGAAAGCGATTTTGTTGTTGAAGGTTTTCTAAGGGATGGCGACACACCGCCCTGCATGCTGATTAACTGTCAACCAATACGTTAATCAATACAGGGCGGCCAGTAAAAGCAGGGTGAATACGGGGTATTCACCTTTTGATTAGTCCCGAATCTCAACGCCCTGGTCAGCCATAAACGCTTTCGCCTCGGGGATCGTATGCTGCCCAAAGTGGAATATACTGGCAGCAAGAACCGCATCAGCACCGCCCTCTTTAACTCCATCGACTAAATGCTGTAAGTTACCGACACCACCGGAGGCAATGACCGGTATCGACACGGCATCACTAATTGCTCGAGTTACGCCTAGATCGAAACCATTTTTAGTTCCATCCCGATCCATACTGGTCAACAGTATTTCTCCAGCGCCATACTCAGCCATTTTTTTAGCCCACTCTACGGCATCCAAGCCGGTAGGTTTACGCCCACCATGCGTAAAAATCTCCCAGCGATCTTTTTCGCCAGGCTCACTTACTTTTTTTGCATCAATAGCAACCACAATACACTGGCTTCCAAAACGCTCTGATGCCTCCCGCACAAATTCGGGATTAAACACCGCTGCAGTGTTGATACTGACCTTATCAGCTCCCGCATTCAACATCTTACGAATGTCTTCAACGGTGCGAATGCCACCACCGACCGTTAGTGGAATAAATACTTCGCTCGCCATTTTCTCGACCGTGTGAACCATCGTATCTCGGTCTTCATGGCTGGCCGTAATATCAAGAAAAGTGATCTCGTCCGCACCCTGTTCGTCGTATTTCCGTGCTACTTCAACCGGGTCACCCGCATCACGAATATCAACAAATTGGACACCCTTTACTACTCGCCCATTGTCCACATCAAGACAGGGAATAATTCGCTTTGCCAATCCCATTTCGTTTCAACCTCAAATACCTGAAACCTACACATTTGAATTATTGAGCCTGACATTTATTCATATCAGACTCCGGCAACATGTAGCGCACTGTTATCGCTAGCACGCATCGTAATCCTGCCTGGAATTCTTACTATTGACGCTATACCTTGCCATTCCATTGTGCAAAATTTTTCAACAACGCCAAACCCGCGTGCTGACTTTTTTCTGGGTGGAACTGCACCGCAAATATATTGTCATGACCTACCGCCGCATCAATAGTCTTTCCGTAATGGGTTCTCCCCATTACATAATCAACTACCGTCGATTCCGAACGCTCCATTTCAACATAAAAACTGTGCACAAAGTAGAATCGCTCCCCCTCATCAATGCCCTGCCATAGCGGATGTTGCTGAGTTTGACTGACTCGGTTCCACCCCATGTGAGGCACCTTAAGTTTCTCATCCCCATCCATTAAGGGGTCGCCAAAGAACTTAACCTGCCCTGGCAGAAGCCCGATACAATCAACTCCGTTATTCTCTTCACTGTGCTCCATAAGAGCTTGCATGCCAACACAGATGCCGAGAAAAGGTCGATCTTGCGAGACCTCTCTTACCAGCGTATCAACACCTAGTCGTCTGATCTCCGCCATGCAATCCCGTATAGCACCAACGCCTGGAAGTACTACCCTGTCTGCTTCGCGAATGAGTGAAGCATCAGAGGTAACCAGGACTTTTGCATTAGGAGCAACATGTTCAATAGCTTTAGATACAGAGTGTAGATTCCCCATACCGTAATCGATTACTGCAACCGTATTCATTCAAATCACTCTAGTTTAGACAGGGTTGTAACCACCGAAGCTAAAGCTTCGGATTGAACCTATAGACAACCTTTGGTTGATGGCATGATGCCACTCATACGCTCATCCAGCTCAATTGCCATACGCAAAGCACGACCAAACGCCTTGAAAACGGTTTCTATCTGGTGGTGAGTATTCTTACCACGTAAGTTATCAATATGAAGCGTAACATTAGCGTGATTTACAAAGCCCTGGAAAAACTCCTGAAACAGGTCAACATCAAACCCGCCAACCGATGACCGAGTATACGGCACATTCATCTCAAGCCCGGGACGGCCTGAAAAATCAAGAACAACTCTTGAAAGTGCCTCGTCGAGCGGAACATAAGCATGACCATATCGGCGAATACCTTTTTTATCTCCAATCGCTTTATTGACAGACTGTCCAAGCGTTATACCTAAATCTTCAGCGGTATGGTGATCATCTATATGCAGATCACCAACGGCCTTAATATCCATATCCACTAAACCGTGGCGAGCGATCTGATCCAGCATATGCTCAAGAAACGGTAATCCGGTATCAACCTTGAGTTCACCAGTACCATCCAAATTGACCTCAACGGAAATCTGGGTTTCCAGTGTGTTTCGTTCTACTCGGGCTTTACGCTCAGCCATTAGGCGCTCCACTTAAACTATGGTTTTCTCGGGTGTGCTTACCAAGCCTATCGCTATGCATCGGCAACTAGCTCGATAGCTCAGACTATTTATCAACCCTGATAGATGCATTAGGAGGACTGATAACTTAGTGGCCTGGAAAAAGGGGGCATTATAGCTTTTTTATGAGAGTATCTCCTAGTCTAATTTACGCGGAGATCACTGGGCAGGCAGAACCAGCAGACAGAATTTGAGGTAGCGCGATATACGTTACCTCAATAACAATGAGGCGTTTTTTTAACCTGCGAACGCAGTCTTTAGATTATCTGTATAGGTGTCAACCAGCGAGTTAAACTCGTGCTTGACGACCGGACTGATCGCCAATTTCAATAAACTTGGCAGTGGCAATTTCATCTCCGCCTCGGTAACAAACACGATATGTGTGCCTTCTGAAGATTCAGTAATCGTCCAACTTCCAGAGACAACGCCATTGCCTTCACCTTTTATCGGTGTCCAGACAATGCGGCCATTGTCTTTATCGCTCTCATAGTGACATGCATAGATAGTTTGCAATGCATGTTTATCGACACCAATTTTTTCCATCTCCCAACGATAAGTGTTATCCCCCAGATCTACCAATTGATCTACTTTAGGGAAATGACCCGCCGAACGAGGCACGTCTGAAAGCAAATCAAAAACCGTGTCAAAGCTTGCTGGCACAGTGAACTCGCGACTAATTTCTATCGTTATCGTTATCGCCACTACTCGATGCTCCTAAATTGTTATGTATACGTTATTATATATCAGTAACCATTCAATCCGTTTTCGATATCTTAGCCAGATCGACTAAAAATACCAACTACATTTGCCTGGCACCCCAAATAGCACCAAAATCCGTCACATAGATAAACAATCAATCCCCTCCAAAAAATAAGCAATCGAAAGAGCCTGTTTATACATTTCCACCATTCAGTAAAGCACCACGAATATTTGTGCTAAAGTATTGATAGCTTGCTTATATTTCACTTTGAAAAGGACTCATCAACGTGCGCGCATTAAAATTAACTCTACTTGGCCTTTGCGGGCTTTTGGCATTGCTGGTCATCGCGGTCATAATTATCACAACCAGTATTGATCCGAATGATTATAAAGCCAAGATTGAATCAGTTGTTGCAGAAAATACGACCTTAACACTCACGATTGATGGCGATCTGGGCTGGTCACTTCTACCTCTTGGTATAGATGTAAACGAGGTTAAACTTGACCAGAAAGATGGACAGCCATTTACACGCCTCAACCAACTTACTGCACAAGTCGGGCTACTTTCTTTACTGTCCTTCAACCCTCAAGTTCAAAAAGTCATTCTCGATGGCATAGAGGTCACACTAGAAAAGAATGAACAAGGAGAAGCCAACTGGGAAAACATTACGCCACAGCAAAAGAGCGATAAGCAGCAGGACACTACAGCATCTAGCGAGAGTAAGCCTGCCCCCCCAAAAACAGAGCCTCAACAAGAGATAACCGAAGCAAAAGAGCTGCAGCTTGGCATTGAAGAGATAGCCATTACCAACACCACCATTCATTATATCGACAAACAAAGCAATCTAGCCGTCTCCCTTAAAGACTTCAATTTGCATGCAAACAATATTGCCTTGGGCGGCCAGTTCCCACTAGCTATTGATTTTGCCGTATCCAACAGCGCACCCAAGCTGGATGTAACAGCAAAACTAAAGGCCACCATCTCAGTCGATAACCACTTAAAGCGCTTCGCCATAAGCCAGTTAGAAAGTCGTTATACGCTGGCTGGCGAGCCGTTTCAGGGGAAAGAGGTCTCCGCCTCATTTAATGGTAACCGTATAATTGCAGACCTGAATGAAGATACACTGAATATTGATAAGGTGGCCCTGACGTTTGCTAACCTGGCACTCAACACAGACCTTTCAATCAGCAGCCTCAGCTCAGCCCCGCAAATAACCGGCAGCCTGGTTATCCCGGACTTTTCACTGCAGACGTTACTTAGCCGCCTAGGCCAACCCAAAATCGAAACCGCCGACCCTGCCGTACTGGAAAAACTCTCATTCAGTACCAAGCTGAATGGTGGCGCCGAAGAGCTGAAGTTAAGCGATCTTTCGCTATCACTTGATGACACCATGTACGCCGGTGCAGCCAATTACCGCGCTACCGGGCAGTTTATTGGGGCAAACATAAAGGGGACGGCAATCAATGTTGATCGCTACCTCCCCCCTCCCCCACCACCGGTTGCCCAAGCAGCACAAGCAGTCGACAAAGCCAGCTCATCGACAACGGATAGCGCACCAGCAACCACTAGCGATAACCAACCGGAAGCACCGCTTCTACCTCT